>JABWCD010000025.1 GCA_013359265.1 Candidatus Hydrogenedentota bacterium | reverse complement strand
CAAAACACAATACCGATTCATCTTGTCGCCCAAATCCATCCCCACCGTCGTGCTATACTTCGTCATGGCCGATCTCCTCTTGTGAGCCTCGAGCTCGTTTAAAGTCTGGGAGCTACTCTATAGCATCCCGCAAAGGAGATCGGCCTTCTCATACTATCTCGTAATCGTCATCGTACTCGTAATCGATCTTCCTGCCCCGCGGTGCTCATCCACCCTTGCCTGCAAACCGCAAGAACACTCTCGCACAGCCCAACCAATCGAAACTTTTCCCGCCCCTCATGGATTCATCTGCCACGCCGGTTACAAACGCACGGGAGCATGAATCGCATGAACAGCATCGTCCGGACAGTTGCGCTGGTTGTTTGTGTCGCGCCGATTTTCGCCGCGGGTTGCGCTCGAAACGCGCCGCAACAGATGGCGCTTCAAGCGCACCACGACGATTCCGGTGGCGCAGGCGTCAACGGAACTGCCGCACTCGACGATTTTGCTGCAAACAAGTCCGATATCGGGCAGGTGAAAGCCGTCTACTTTGACTACGACAGCTACGCCCTTCGCTCGGATGCGTTGACGGCATTGCGCGGCAATGCATCGGTCTTCACGGGCGAACGCCGCGATTCACAGATTCAAGTCGAAGGCCACTGCGACGAACGCGGCACCCAGGAGTACAACCTCGCTCTCGGCGAACAACGCGCGCTCGCCGTTCGCCATCACCTCATGAACCTCGGCGTCAACGGCGCCCGCATCACGACGATCAGCTACGGCGAAGAACGTCCCGCCGATCTCGGCGCCACCGAAGATTCGTACGCGCTAAACCGCCGCTGCGAATTCAACGTGAGCGCACATTAGTTGCGCCAGTGGCGCACTCCTCGTCCCGCCTACCCTGTCATGCTCCGAACTCGAATCGATCTTGCCTAAAGATGCCGGACTGAAGTCTTGCGAAATCCTCGTCCCGCAACTTCGACTTTTCACGCCGTCGCACATATTGACAACCCCCGCCTCCAATGACAGAATGGCTGTTGGTCTTCTGGGCATAACTGGCCTCCGCGAGTAGGGTTGCGATTGTACGCGCGGCCCGAACGGACGGTAGGTAAACTGGCCGGTCGGCGAGGGTCTGATGAGCAACGAAGCGGCGCTCCAGGAAAAGCAAATCGAAATGGCGAAGGAGCTGCTCTTCTCCGGCGAGCGGCTCCCCAGTTTCGCGCAGGGACTCTTCATCGGCCAGTTCGATCACGCCCGCGTATTTCCGTTCCCCGAAGTTAACGCCGCAGAAAAGGATCGCACGGACGCGTTCTGCAAACGGCTCAACGCGTGGATGGACACCGCCGTCGATCCCGACGCAATCGATCGCAACGCGAACATTCCCGATTCCGTGGTTCGCGGGCTCGGCGAACTCGGCGTGCTTGGCTGCACGATCTCGAAGGAATACGGCGGCCTCGAGTTCACGCACTACGCCTACTGCCGCATGGTCGAGGAAATCGCGCGGCGTTGCGGTTCGCTGACGCTGTTCGTCAATGCGCACCAGAGCATCGGCATGAAGGCGCTGCTGCTCTACGGCACGAAAGAGCAGAAGGACCGCTGGCTCCCGCCGCTGGCGCGCGGCGAGATTCTGGCCGCGTTCGCGCTCACGGAACCCAACGCCGGCTCTGACGCCAACGGCATCGAGACGCGCGCGGTCTACGATCCCGCGCGAAATGCCTACATCATCAACGGCAAGAAACAGTGGATCACCAACGGCGGCATCGCGGATATCCTCACCGTGATGGCGCAGACGGAAGTGGACACGCCAAAAGGCAAGCAGGACCGTGTCACCGCATTTCTCGTCACGCCGGATATGTCCGGGTTCAAGGTCACCGACGTCGCGCTCGAGAAAGTCGGCATGCGCGGATCGAAAACCGCCAAGCTCGAATTCGAGAACATGGTCGTGCCGGAAGAAAACGTGCTTGGCAGCGTCGGCGGCGGACTCAAGATCGCGCTCAACGTGCTGAACTTCGGGCGCACGACGTTCAGCGCGGGCTGCACGGGCAACTGCAAGGACATGCTCGAGCGCGCCACCGCGCATGCAATAGAGCGCCACCAGTTCGATAAACCGCTCGCGGCGTTCGGATTGATCAAAGAGAAAATCGCCACGATGGCCGCACTTACCTACGCGATCGAAGCCTCGACCTATCTCACCGCGGGCCTGCTCGATCGCGGTGAGGAAGATTTCAAACTCGAAACCGCGATCGTCAAATGCTTCGCAAGCGAGTCGCAATGGCGCATTTGCTACGAAGCCATGCAGATTCTCGGCGGGCGCTCGTTCTTCACCGATCAACCCTTCGAACGCTACATGCGCGATGCGCGGCTCAACACCATCGGCGAAGGCGCAAACGAAGTGCTGCGCACCTTCCTCATCGCCGCGGTCGGCCTCGGCGACATCGGCCTCAAGGTCGAGGAAATGCTCGAGTCGAAAAGCAGGATCGGCGGACTCGGCAAGTTGCTGGGATTCGGCGCGTCGAGCATCGAGCGCATGCTGAAAACACCGACCGTCCCGGTGAAGTCTGCGGAGTTGCGCGGCGAAGCGGATCAACTCGCGTCCGCCACGCGCCGTTTCGGCATCGCCGTCATGCGCGCGCTCGCCACCTACCGCAAGGCCGTGCTCGACAAACAAATGCTCTGCAACCGCATCGCTGATTGCGTTATCGCGCTCTACACCGCCACCGCCGTTATCAGCAAAGTCGACTCCGATCTCGCCCGCGCCAACGGCACGAAGGACCGCCTGGCCAACGACATCGCCGTCGCGAAACTCTATTGCGCAATGGCGTTCGAGAAGATTGACCAATCGCTCGATACACTGTTCAAAAACAATGACGATCAATTTGAGGCTGTCTCCGATCGGCTCACCGGACGCAAGTAGCGCCATGCCAAACCCAAATCCAGAAACCGTCCATCAAGTCCATCGCGTCCATAACCGTCCATGAACGACGTCAGCACTGCGAAACCCAACTCCCTCCGCGCGCTCGTCGACGAAATCCTCGCGCAGGAAGCCGTGCTCCGCGAAGGCGGCGGCGCGGCGGGACGCGAGCGGCAAAAACGTCTGGGCCGCCTCACCGCGCGCGAACGCATCGAACGGCTGATCGACGACCCCGATAAATTCTTCGAACTCGGCCTGTGGGCCGCGCACAACATGTATCCTGACGCGGGTGACGTGCCGGCCGCCGGCGTCGTCGCGGGGGTCGGCTCAATCTACAACCGCCCCTGCATGATCATCGCGAACGACGCGACGGTGAAGGCCGGCGCGTTCTTTCCGCAGACCTGCAAGAAGATCATCCGCGCCCAGACGATCGCGTTCGAGAGTGCGATACCAATCGTCTATCTCGTCGATTCCGCGGGCGTGTACCTGCCGATGCAGGACGAAATCTTTCCGGATCAAGACGATTTTGGCCGCATCTTCCGTAACAATTCCGTGCTGTCCGCCGCGGGCATTCCGCAGATCGCCGCGATCATGGGCAACTGCATCGCGGGCGGCGCGTACCTGCCCGTGCTCTGCGACAAGCTTTTGATGACCGAAGGCAGCGGTTTGTACCTCGCGGGTCCCGCGCTGGTGAAGGCGGCCATCGGCCAGGTGGTCGATCCCGAAGACCTCGGCGGCGCGGCCATGCACGCGCAGGTCAGCGGCACCATCGATTTCCGCGAGCCGAACGACGAGGCCTGCATCGATCGCATCCGCGCACTCATCGAAATGCTGCCGGCTGAAAAGTGGGAGCGTTCGCTCGAGGGCGACGCCGGAACCACAACGGCGAAATCGCCGGATACGATTTACGATCTCGTCAGCGTCGACGGCCGCAAGGAATACGACGTCCACGATCTGCTTGCGGCCATCGTGGACAAAGACTCCACGCAGGAGTTCAAGGCCGAGTATGGCCAGACCGTCGTCACGACCTACGCGAAGATCGGCGGCATCGCCGTCGGCGTTGTCGCAAATCAGCGCAAACGCGTGCAGTCGAAAACCGAGGGTGTGCAGATCGGCGGCGTCATCTACGACGACAGCGCCGACAAGGCCGCGCGCTTCGTGATGGACTGCAACCAGACCGGCCTGCCGCTCGTATTCATTCAGGATGTGTTCGGGTTCATGGTCGGACGCGATTCCGAACAGGCAGGCATCATCCGCTGCGGCGCAAAACTCGTGAACGCGATGGCGAACAGCGTCGTGCCCAAGATCACGATGGTCGTCGGCGGCTCCTACGGCGCGGGCAACTACGCCATGTGCGGCAAGGCCTACGACCCGCGCTTCCTCTTCGCGTGGCCCAACGCGAAATACGCCGTCATGGGCGCGGACCAGGCCTCCGGCACCCTCTTCGACATCATCAAAAAGAGCGCCGAACGCCACGGCAAGGCCTTCGACGTGGACGAACTCAACGCCCTCCGCGAACGCGTCCGCAACGACTACCTCGAACACGCCGACGTCCGCTATGGCGCCGCCCGCGGCTGGATCGACGCCATCGTCGCCCCGCACGCAACCCGCGACGTGCTCATTACCGCGCTGCGTCTTGCATCGGGCAAAATGCCGCAGGCCCGCTACCACACGGGGGTGTTGCAGACATGACGGATGACGAATTCGGATGGTTGAGTTTCTATCAATCCAACCCGATCGCTGTCGCCGTGATAGTGGGCATTATCGCGATTTGTGCTGCTTTCGGAACCTTCTATCTGCGCGGATCGCAGATCGCCAAGTTCCGCCTTGAGATGGTACTGCGTACGGCGCTCAACCTCGTATTTACGGGAGTCACGCTCTATTGTGTCTACATGCTTTTCGAACTGCGGGTCCTACGCGAGGATTTTGACGAGCTTAGCCCTGTAATGGGTGAAACGGTAGTGCCGGGCATTATCCGGAATCTGAGCAGAAGCGCGATTCTGCATGGCGTCATTTCGTTGGGGATCGCGATCGGCGGTTGGTGGCTCCAATTCCGACGCGCAAAAAAGTTTCGGCGAGCCGAACTCTCGACTGATGCAAGCACTGCGAGTCCTTCGACATGAACGGGCAAAGTTACTCGTTACCAAATTCCCATTTGGTAACGCGCTCTTGAAAAGCTCCGCTTTGTCGTATCGCTATTGACCCAAATGACACAACTAAGCTCACAATTCATTCGTTCAGTCTCGCTCAAGCGCGACGATGTCCCCAGCTTCAACGCATATCCCTTCGACATCCCCGCCGTACGAATTCTTGATTCGCTGGACTTTCACCCCAGCGTCACCTATTTCGTGGGCGACAACGGCACGGGAGAATCGACGCTATTGGAGGCCATGGCCGTCGCGTTTGGCTTCAACCCGGAAGGTGGCACCCAAAGCTTCAGTTTTACGACACGCGAATCGCATTCCTCTTTGCACTTGTTTCTTCGAATAACGAAGGGAATCAAACGGCCAAAGACCGGTTTCTTCCTCCGCGCGGAAAGCTACTTCAACGTCGCAACTGCGATCGACAAATTGGATGAAGATCCACTCGGAGGGCCGCCCATTATCGACGCCTACGGCGGCATACCCCTGCATGAAATGTCCCGCGGCGAATCGTTCTGGGCGCTGCTCAAGCACAAGTTTCACGGCCAAGGACTCTACATACTCGACGAACCCGAAGCGGCATTGTCGCCGCCGCGCCAACTGTCCGCGCTGTCTCGCATCCACGAGTTAGTGCAGCAAGGCTCCCAATTCGTCATCGCCACGCACTCGCCGATCTTGATGGCCTATCCCAATGCGCGTATCTTCTTGTTTGGGGACGACGCGATCCGCGAAGTGCGCTACGAGGACACCGAGCACTACACTGTCACGCGCGACTTTCTGACGCACCGCGAGACGATGTTGCGCGAGTTGCTGCAAAGTCCTCAGATGGATATTGACGAGCTGGAAACGGGCGGAGCCTGAGTTACCCAATAATCTTGCTTCACACATTGGAAGGAGTTGCACAGCATGCCGGGAACTGAATGGCTGGACGGATATGACGGGCAAACGACCGACGAATTGATCGCACTCGAAAAGGACTATCGCATTGACTCCATCGTGCTGGCCTTTGAACAGGCCGTGCAGGAGAAGGAGTACGAGTGCGGCCCCGAAAACCTCACTGACGCCGAGCGCGTGATTGTCGCCGTCGAGGCCATCGAACGTGAGGTGAACAATGGAGGATACGGACAGTTCTTCATCAACAGCAGCAATGCGTACGCTCCCATTGCGGTGTCCGCGTTGAACCAAATCGGATGTTCAGCGACCGCCGCGATAACGCAGCGCGCCATCAACGCGCTTGGCGCGCTTCCGGACTTGTCCCCGGAAACGCTGGAAGACCGAATGAACGAGGACGACCCCGCGCGCGACGAAGCGCTCGGCAAAGCCGACGAGGACTACTATTCCACCGGCGAAGCCATCGCCGACCGGCTGTTCGACTTCATCAAACAAAACCGCGCGCAGATTCTTTCTCGATAAGCAATGAAGACTGAATCCCTCATCGGTGAAGTCTGTACTATTCACACTCGGCTTGGTGAATTCTTGACGCAATTTCGAAGCGCCAGGCCAAGAAAACATTGCGGAACGACAGACCCGATACGCCTGGCAGACCCGATAGATTCGGCTCGCGTTTTTTCTGCGGAACCCGGAACCCGGTACCCGATACCCGCTGTTTTTGGGTTTTGGCTGCGTTATGCTGCGCCATCTGTAGATAGGTTTTCCGCATGCTACGCATAGGCAATGCACAAGGCTTCTGGGGCGATTCGGTCGATGCGCCGGCGATGCTGCTCGCGCAGCAGCCGGACCTCGATTACCTGACGCTCGACTACCTCGCCGAAGTGTCCATGAGCATCATGGCCGCACAGCGCGCGAAGGACCCGTCGCTCGGGTACGCGCGCGATTTCGTCGATGTCGTGAAGTCGCTCGCGCCCGCATGGAAGGCCGGGTCGAAGGGCAAGCTGATAGCGAACGCGGGCGGGCTGAACCCGCAGGGTTGCGCGAGTGCTTGCGCGGCGGCCTTGCGCGAGGCCGGTTGCACGCATCTGCGCATCGGCGTCGTCACCGGTGACGACGTGTTATCGATCCTGAAATCGCGCCCGGGCGATCCATTGTTCAAGAATCTTGAAACCGGCGAGCCGCTGTCGGCCGTTCTCGATCGCATCTTCACCGCGAATGCATACTTCGGTTCCGCGCCGGTCGTCGATGCGCTGAAGCAGGGCGCGGACATCGTCATCACCGGCCGCACGGCGGACCCCAGCCTTGTCGCCGCGCCAGCGATTTTCCACTACGGCTGGTCATGGGAAGATCACGATCACATCGCAGGCGCGCTGATTGCCGGTCACGTGATCGAATGCGGCGCGCAGGTCACCGGCGGCATATCAACGAATTGGCTCGACGTGCCCGATGCCGCAACCATTGGGTTCCCCTTCGTCGAAATGGAGGAAGACGGTTCGTTTGTCGTCACGAAACCCAAAGCAGGCGGCGGTTGCGTGAACGAACAGACGGTAAAAGAACAGCTCTTTTACGAAATCGGCGACCCCGGCAATTACATCAGCCCGGATGCGCGCGTGTCGATGCTGTCGCTCACCGTGCACGACGAAGGCAATGATCGGGTGCGCGTGCGCGGCGCGAAAGGCTCCGCCGCGACCGGCTCCTACAAAGTCAGCGCCACCTACCGAGACGGCTACTGGGCGCAGGGCATGCTGACGATCTTTGGGCGCGACGCCGTAAAAAAAGCGAAGCGCTGCGGCGAAATCGTGATCGAACGCGTGCGCCGCGCCGGTTACGAACTCGACCAACACAACATCGAATGCATCGGCACGGGCGCCTGCGGTCCTGGGCTGTTCCCAACACCCGAATTGCAGGAAACCGTCCTCCGCATCGCCGTACATGATTCCCGCAAAGACGCCGTCGATCGCTTCTCGAAGGAACTCGCCCCGCTCGTCACCAGCGGCGCACAAGGCGTCACCGGCTTCAGCGGAGGACGACCGCGCGTGAGCCCTGTGTTTGGGTATTGGCCGTGCCTTATCAATAAGAGCGAAGTGCCCTACAAAGTTGAGGTGGTCACGATATGATACTTCGTGCTCGTGCTCGTGCTCGTGCTCGTGCTCGTAATCGTAATCGATCCAGCGGACCTGCAGTACGATGAAAATCCGCCTTGGCGAAATCGCATACGCCCGCAGCGGCGACAAAGGCTCCGGCGCAACGCTCGGCATCATTGCGTACACCGCGAAAGGCTACGAGGTGCTTTGCGACGCGCTCACCGCAAGCGCGATGGAAGCCTATTTCAAACCCATGGGCGCCGTCGGCGTCAAACGCTACGAAGTGCCCAAACTCCACGTACTCAATTTTGTCCTTCCCGAGGTGCTCGCGGGCGGCGGCAGCCGTTCGCTCCGGATCGACGCGCAGGGCAAGGCGGTCGGCCAAGTCGCGCTCGAAATGCTGATCGAAGTGCCTGAGTCCCACGTCGCCGCCTGCCGCAAACCATAACGTTGTGGACAGAACGCGATCCGCCCGGAATCCGAGTCGGTTGGAAATTGGAATCCGCCCCTGTGTTAAACTCCTGCGTTTTTGTGTACGGGACCGCTTGAGAACCATCTAGCAGCCCGTGGCAAAAGTCCAGATACCGCAATTCGTGGCGTCCCGCTCTCCGTGGCGGGCGCGATTTTGGGCCGAACTTGGCCTCTCCGCGTTTCGCCCGGCGCGGAGACCGGGCGCTACAGGACTTTTGCCACGGGCTGCTAGGCCACCTCGGAAGTACGGGCAAGTTTTCGCACGATGCGTGTCACAGTTGTATTGCTTGCGCTCCTGTCGAGCTTTGTGTGTGGCAGTTCCGCCCTTGCCGAATCGCTCACTCCTGCCGGAGTTCCGCGGAACCAATCCCTTTATGTAACCATGCGCGACGGCGTAAAGATCGCCGTGGACGCGTGGGTGCCTGCCACGCTCGCGCCCGGCCAAAGGGTCCCCGCCCTACTCAAGATGACCAGTTACTGGCGCGCAGTTGGTCTTGCCGAGCGGACCGGCGCGTTCCGCGTGTTGGGCGCGGTGGGCATGGTGCCCACGGAAGACATCAACAAGCCGGAGGCCGACGCGTACGGCGCGCAGGGCTACGCGCTGGTCTACGTGGATGTGCGCGGCAGCGGCGCGTCGTACGGCTCGCGCAAGTACCCTTTCACCGAGAACGAGCTGAACGATTACAGGGAAATCGTCGACTGGATCGTTGCGCAGCCCTGGTCCAACGGCAAAGTGGGCGCGATGGGGTGCGCATACGAAGGCACGGCGGCGGAATTGCTGCTGACACGCGGGCACCCGGCGGTTAAGGCCGTCGCGCCGATGTTCAGCGATTTCGATCCGTGGCTCCACCTCGTGTCGCCCGGCGGCGTCACGAACGAATGGTTCATCCGGTTCTGGCGCGACGGCACGCGCATGCTCGACACCAACGACCTGAACGCGCTGGCGAAGTTCAAGGGCCACGACGCCGATACCTTGAAGCGCGTCATCACCGGCGTCAAACGAGTCTCCGAAGACGTGTCGGGTTCGCTGCTCACATCGGCACTCGCGTTGCGCGCGCAGAACGCGGACGTCTACGCCGCGGCGCGGAAAGCCGAGTTTCGCGACGACCCCTTCGGGTCCGGTCCGCCGTTCGCGGCGTTCAGCAGCTATGCCATGAAGGATGCGATCGAGCGCTCGAACGCCCCCATGTTCGTGTGGGTGAGCTGGCTCGACGCGGCGACCGTCAGCGGCGCGCTCAGTCGTTATATGACATTTTCGAACCCGATGCGCGTCGTCATTGGCCCGTGGTCGCACCAGGGCAGGTTCGATGCAAACCCGTTCGCACCCGCCGTTGCCGAACTCGAAGTGACGAAACAAACGCGCGACGAGCGCTTGATGCGGTTTTTCGATGCGTATTTGAAGGACACTCCGGAACGTACCGCCGGCCGCTCGATCGAGTACTTCACCATGGGCGAGAACAAATGGAAGTCCACGGAAACCTGGCCGCCGAGTGGCGTCTCGACAATCCCGTGGTACTTCGCCCCGAACAATGCGCTCTCGCCGTCCGCACCCGCCGGTCTTGGCGCGTCCGATTCGTACACCGTGGATTTTACCGCGAGCACCGGCGCCAGTAACCGCTGGCGCACGCAGGCGCAGGGCGAGGACGTGGTCTACGCCGACCGTGCCGAGCAAGACGCGAAGATACTGACGTACACCAGCGCGCCGCTCGATGCCGACACCGAAATCACGGGCACACCGGTGGTCACGCTGCACTTGAACTCGACTGAAAGCGACGGTGCGTTCTTCGTGTACCTCGAACGGGTCGACGCGGCCGGCGCCGTTACGTACATCACCGAAGGCATGCTGCGCGCGCAAAGCCGGGAGCTTTCGGAGTCGCAACCGCCCTATGCGCTGCTCGGCCCGAATCATACCTACACCCGGGCGGACAGCGCGGCGCTGGTTCCCGGCGAGACCGCGGAGTTGCGGTTCGAACTGGTCCCGACGTCCGTGCTGCTGCGCGCAGGCGACCGCATCCGCGTCGCGATCGCCGGACACGACGCGTCGTGTTTCGCGCGGTATCCGACCGCGGGGACCCCCGTGATCTCGGTCATGCGCGACGCGGCGCGCGCGTCTCGTATCGACCTGCCGATTGCCGCGCGTTGACTCGCAAAAGGTGCCGACGCGAGCAGGTTTTCGCCCCGTAATTGGTTGACATATCCGGCACGGTCGCGATACGCTACCGCGCAGTTCTGGTTCTGTTTCGATCGACTCGAGGGGTAGCGATCGCGCAGCATGGGAGCATACGGTTCGGTCCCTCCAGCGAAAGGCCGTCCCAGGCCGTCTGTTGGGTCACGGCGTGACACCGTGACCGCACAAACCGCACGATGAATTTTCTGAAACGAAATGCCGGATTGTTAACGCTCACGCTCGCCGCGTGCGACGTGCTGTGCATACTTGCCGCGGCCGCCACCGCCTCATACATCCTCGAACCGGGCGACTGGCGGCAGGACGTCATCGACCACCGCTTCTATTTCGGCCTCTTCATCCTCGCGTGGCTCTTGGGCGCGAGCGATCAGCGCCTGTTCGCGTCGCAGCGCGGCGACAGCCTGCTAACGCAACTTATCGCGATCGGGCGTACGCTCGCATTTTCGCTTGGCGTGTCCCTCGTGCTCATGCTGTTCTTCTTCCGGCAGAGCATCGACCGCGAATACTTCGGGCTGTTCGGCGGCGCGGTCATCATTTACATACTCGTGTTTCGCGTGGCGATGCGCCTGTTCCTTTGGAGCATTCGCCGGCGCGGATACAATTTCCGCCAGATTCTCATCATCGGCGCAAACCCGCGCGCCCGCCATTTGGTCGAGATCATGATCAGCCACGGGCAATACGGCTACCACCTCGTCGGACTACTCGACGACGAACCCGATCGCGTGAAGTTCCTGGATGAATTCAATGTCGAATACCTCGGCGGTGTCCACGATCTCGAACGCATACTGTTGGAACACGTGATCGACGAGGTCTACATCTGCCTGCCGGTGCGCAAGTACTACACGACGATCAACAGCGCGGCGCACCTGTGCGAAGGCGTGGGCGTACCCGTCCGGCTCATCGCCGACCTGTTCCCGCTGCGCGTCGCGACAAGCCGCGTGCACCAGCTCGAAGATATTCCGCTGCTGTCGTTGTCCGCAATCCCGGAGGCGCAGGGCCAGCTCATTCTCAAGCGTACGATCGATATGATCGCGTCCGCGGCTTTCCTGCTCGTCATCGCGTGGTGGCTGTTTCCACTGCTCGGCGCAATCATCAAATTGGAATCCAAGGGGCCCATGTTCTTCCTCCAGGACCGCGTCGGGCTGAACGGGCGCAAGTTCAAGTGCATCAAGTTTCGCTCGATGGTCGCGAACGCCGAGGCCCTCAAGGAGTCGCTCGCCGCCCACAACGAAGCCGATGGTCCCGTCTTTAAGATGAAAGACGATCCGCGCATGACGCGCTTTGGAAGGTTCATCCGCAAGACCAGTATCGACGAGTTGCCGCAGTTCTTCAATGTGTTCCTTGGCGACATGAGCCTCGTCGGGCCGCGCCCGCCGGTACCGAAGGAAGTCGCACAGTACTCGTGGGACCAGCGCCGCCGCCTGAGCGTGCGCCCGGGTATCACCGGTCTGCAGCAGGTCAGCGGGCGCAGCGACTTGTCGTTCGACGAATGGGTCGAACTCGACCTCGCGTACATTGACAACTGGTCGCTCGAACAGGACCTGCGCATCCTCGTGCGCACGCTGCAAGTCGTCCTCACCGGCCGGGGGGCGCGGTGACCGATTCAGGCGATCCCGCGGCAGGCCAGGCGGCATCGCTGGCGGCGCGGGTCCGCGCGTCATGGTTCGGCGCGTTCACGTCCGTCTTCTTCGCGCGCGGCATCGCCAGCGTCGCGACCTTCCTCACCATCGCGTTGCTGGGCCGCACACTCGGCCGCGCGCACTACGGCGACCTTGTCATTCTGCTCACGATCATGAAAGTGGCCTCCGAACTGGCGGGGCCGGCGTTGGACACGGCGCTCGTGCGGTTTGTCGGCGCGGCGGAATCGGGCGCCGCGTCCGCAGCCGTCTACGTGCATGCCGTATTTCGCGCGAAGCTGTGGTTGGCCATGGCGATTGTCGTTGCGGGCGTATTGATGGTCTGGCCGATTCAGCAAGTCATCTTCCTGCGCGAATCGAACCCGAACGTACCGCTGTACGCACTGGCTCTCGCGTTTCTCGGCGCGGCGCTCACGCTCTTCTACGCCTTTGTGCAGACCTGCTTTCAGGCGCGGCAGTTGTTCGGGGCGTACGCGTGGCTCGAAGTGCTCGCCGCGGTGCTGCGGCTCGTGGCCGTGGGCGCGCTGGCGCTCTCGGGTTTCGGCACGGTCACGCCCATGTTCATCGCATATGCCGGCGCGCCGCTCGTCGTAGCCGCGCTCGCCTGGCGCTCCTTGCCCATCGGAATCTCGGCCGCGGAACCGGTTCCAGCCGCGGTGTGGGCCGAGCTGTGGCACTTCACAAAATGGGTCGTCGCCGCCTGCGCGTTCACAAGCCTGGCGCAGCGCATCGACGTGTTTCTGATCGCCGCGTTCGACGTGCCCGCCGAGTCGGTCGGAGATTACTGCGCCGCCGTGCAGCTCACGCTCCTCGGCGACCTCGTCATTATCACGCTGTTTAACGTCTTGCTCCCCAAAGCGAGCCGCCTCCACAAACGCACCGAATTGCTCGCGTTCCTGCGCAGCTTCGGTCTGCCCACGGCCGTCGGGTTTGTCGCACTGGTCCCGTTGCTGCTCGGATCGGGCCCCATCGCCGAATGGACGTTTGGCGACGCATTCGTCGATACCGGCGCCCTGTTCGCGCTCCTTCTGGTGGGGACCGCGTTCGCGTTGGGCAGCGCGCCCGCCGGCGCAGCGCTCTACGGCCTCGGAAAATCGCGCGCCATTGCGGCGCTCGAATGCGCTAAAATGATGGGCGTGCTCGTCGGCGGGGCAGTAATGGTCCCCCAGTTCGGCGTGTTCGGGATGGCGTGGATCGTGGCCGCGGTCAAGGGGTCTGTCGGCGTCCTGACGTACGGCCTCGCGTTGTGGCACGTGCTACGGCGCAAACCTGCAGGGGACACTATATAGTGGACATTGGCCCCTCGGTTGGGCTATATATAGTATAAGCTAAGCGGAGTAAAACCGCTTTTTTTGGGGAGTCCGCACAATACTCATGGCCGCGCTTCCGCGAACCCAAGCCCCGGCGTCCTCGAACACCATGACAATCGGCCTGGTGATAGTGCTCGGCCTTGCGCTCGCGATTGCCGTGGTGGCGGCGGGCACGTGGGCCATCGCCGCGATTATCGGCCTCTATTTCTTTCTGGTGTTTCTGCGCGAACCCGTGCGCGGCCTCTACCTGACAACCATCCTCCTCCTTCTCTCCGGCATCGCACTACCGGTGGGCGGGTCGCCCATCATGTTGCCTGGCGCCGCGGCCAAACTCTGCGGCATGGCGGCGTTGGCGGCGTGGCTGTTTAACACGTTTTCGACCGGCAAGCGCCTGCGGCTCGGCTGGGAAGTGTGGGCTGTGTTGGCCTTCGCGGCGTGGTCGCTGGTGGGGATCAGCTATTCGCTCATCTGGCGCGTGCAGCTTCCCGAGTGGACGCGCATGCTGAACTTCGTGGCGTTCTTCATTTTCGCCATCCACGTGCTCGACACGCGCGACAAGCTGCACAACTTTGTGATCGTCATCGTGTCCTGCGCGGGAGCGATGGGCGTGTACGCCATCATGCAATACCTGATGCCGTCGCTGCAGTTCACCGGCATTGCCGGCTTGGAAGGAATAGCGTCGGGATCGGACCTGGCGTTTATCGATCCGGAAGGCACGGCATCGGGCGGGGCCGTCCGTGTGACGGGTGGCACCGGCCACTCGAACTGGCTCGCATTCACGCTGCTGATGGTCATGCCGCTCAACGTCTATTGGTATTCCACGCGCACTACGCGAAACGGACGGCTGTTCGTCGCCGCCATTACGATTGTGGAACTGGCCGCCTTGATTCTAACGTTCACGCGCCTCGGAATGGTCGTGGGCGTGCTTGTCGTCCTGGTGCTGTTGGCGAAACGTTCGGTGAAACTCACGCCGCAACGGGTGTGCGCCCTGGCGGTCGCCCTGCTGTTGGCGTGGTTCGCATTGCCCGCGGCATATAAGGAACGTGTCATCGACTTCTCGACCTATTCGCGCAGCGAATCGACCGCCGCGCGCCTCGAACTCCAACAGTACGCCTGGCAGTACATGCAGGAATTCCCCGTCATGGGAATCGGCCTCGCCGGTTTCGGCCCGCGGTTCTACGACGAAAATACCGACACGTCGCAAATGCTGCGATGGATGGTGAAGTACCTCGGCTGGAACCCCGTCTATTACGGTCCGCACAATTTCTACCTGCAAATCGGCGCCGAGGCCGGGTCAGTCGGCCTGATGATCATGCTGTTTTTCATCGTGCGCGCGCTGATGAACGCGCAGCGCGCGGAACGTTCGTTCCGGGAGCGCGGCAACGCACGGTTCGCGCTCCTGGCGGCGACATTGACGGTAAGCGTGTTGGCGTTCGTTTTCTGCGGGCTGTTCCTGCACGCGTTGCAGCAGAAGATATGGTGGATGGTGTTCGCCGCCGCCGCCGCGCTTCCCTATGTTGCCACGCACGGGTCCGGACGGACGTTCGAGGGAGAAGACCCTGAATACGACTAATGCCGCGCGGTTGGCGCTTGCAGCGTTATGCATTGCGATCGCCGGGTGCGCGACGCATCCGCACGCGCACATCGAACACAACGTGGCCACGGATGCCAAACCGTGGACCAGCCTCGACCTCAACAACGATCCGGACCAGTTCCACTTCGCCATCGTCACCGATCGCACCGGCGGCGCGCGCCCCGGCATCTTCGAGAGCGCAGTCGATAAGATCAACCTGCTCCAGCCCGAGTTTGTCATGAGTATCGGCGACTTGATCGAAGGCGACAGAACGAACACGGCGCAAGTCGATGCCGAGTGGGCGGAGTTTAAGGAAATTGTCGGCAAACTCGAAATGCCGTTTTTTCATGTCCCCGGAAACCACGACATGAAAAGCGACATGATGGTCGAAGAATGGCGCCGGCGCTTCGGGCCAATCTACTATCACTTCCGCTATCGCGATGTCCTCTTCCTTTGCCTGAACACCGAGGACCCGCCCGCTTCGCACATGAGCGACGCACAGGTCGAGTACGTACGCAAGGCGCTCGACGAAAACAAGGACGTGCGGTGGACGCTTGTCTTCATGCACAAGCCGCTGTGGGACTACGAGGACACTGCCGGGTGGGAGAAGATCGAGCCGCTGTTGCAGGGCCGCCCGCACACGGTCTTCACCGGACACCGCCACAACTACATGAAGTTCGAGCGGCATTCGCACAAGTACTTCGTGTTCGCGACTACGGGTGGCAGTTCCAAGTTGCGCGGCGTCGCCGCAGGCGAATTCGACCACGTCATCTGGGTCACCATGATGAACGACGGCCCGCGCATCGCCAATCTCCTGCTCGACGGCATCCTGGATGAGAACGTCCGCGTCGCTCCGGCGAAATAGACTGGCTCGCGCCGGTCTGCGCTGGGCGGGGCATGTCCCTCTCGCGCTAGTTGCCGCGTTGTCCATTTCCGCTGCGGCCCAATCGGCGTCCATTAGCGGGAACATAAGCGCCGCTGCGTCCGGTAAGCCAATTTCGTACGCATTCGTTGCGTTGACCGATTCATCGTTTGCACCCGTTGCACAAACGTCGACCTCCACGGGCGGCGAGTTCGAGATCGCTATCGAGAAGCCCCTCGCGCACGGCTATATACTGGTGCAACCGCCTGCATCCGTCACGAAGGACGGCATCGAGACCTACGCCCTTGCGCCGCGCGTCTATGCCTACGCAGGCGAGACTTCGCTAAACATAAGACTTCCCAACGCCGCCTGCATCGTGTTGCGCGCGTACGATACTCAGGGGCGTCTCATGCGATGGGAAGACTTCCGCGCCCGCGGCGCCATCGGCGATCAATTCATGGTTGCGACGGACACGAGCGACTGCGCCGTCGAGGCCACGTGCTGGCCGGTGTTCGACGACGAGGCCGTGAAACTCGGCCGCCCGCGCGAAAAGGGGTTACCTGCGTTGGTGGTGGCGCCGGGGCACGTGTACGTGCCGCAAGTCCTGTTCTGGGAAACCCGAGGCTACGGCAAGCTTCACCTGCGTGCGGACAACGGTGGCGCGGGCTTCAACGTGACTGCGTCCCAACCGCTGATCATCGACTTGAATCTCGAACTCGCGCGCACCGCCGTTAGCGATCTTGCCCACCGATTTTCCGGCGACGCGGCGGCGTTCGACGTAGCCTTGGAAAAGGCGAAGGGCCTCCGCGGCGCCGCGGAACGCGCCGCGGCCGCGGACGCCGTACTCGCCGACGCGCTCAAGCTCCGCGACGAACTCGAACTCAAACGCGCACGCGACACCATCGCAAACCGGGGCCCGCGCGCCGATTTCTCCTTCGGCGTGTTCGAGGGCAGCCCGTACGACGCGCAGGCTTTTCAAATCGCGCGCGATGCCGGCTTCGATCTCGCGACCGTGTTGCTCGGCTGGGGCTGGACGGATGCGCGTGGTGGCGCAATAGACAGAACAGCCATCGAACAGACATTCGGCATCGAGCGGTTGCGCAAACAAGGGTTCCAGGTAAAGGCACACGGCGTGGTCTGGCTACAGGACTACGGCATCCTCCCGGATCGCGCGCGCGGCATGCAACCGGACGCGCTGCGCGACGCGATGCTGCAACAGGAAAAGGCGCTGCTCGACGCCTACGGCGACACCTTCGCGGTGTGGGAAGCCATGAACGAACCCAACGTGACGAATGTCGTTGATGTGCCGCGTGAAATTGTCGCCGGCCTGTTCGCTCAGTCCGCGCAGTCCATCGCTGCGCATGAAAATCTGACCGGCCTCGTGAATTCCGCTCACGAGGGTGACTACGGGCGCCGGTTCGCCGTGCACACACTCGACAACATACCCGCGAACGACTGGAACCGCACCTACCTCGCGTATTTGAACGGGGCCGATGTCGGGCCCGCTGTGTCCCAGCTTGACGCGATCGGTCTTCAGCTCTATCCCGGCTTCCATTTCAACGAATCGTTCGGTGGGCTGCAGGGCCCAGCCACGACACCATCCTGGTTGATCGATACGATTGAACGTTATTCGGCATTAAAGAAGCCGATCCACATCACCGAGTTCTCGCTGCCGTCGTCGTACCAGCCGGGCTGGACCTCCGGCTATTGGCGCGAGCAATGGACGGAACAAACGCAGGCCGATTACGCCGAAATGGTCTTCACGTTTGCGTATGCGAATCCCAATGTCCACTCCATCACATGGTGGGACATTACGGACACGAAATCTTCCGTCGTCACGGGCGGATTGTGCGACGCGAGCGGCAAACCCAAACTCGTGCTCGATCGATTGGCGAAGCTGATCGCGTCATGGAAGTCGCCGTGATGCCGCGCAACGTCCTCTATCTGATTCGCAGTTGGGCGTTCGGCGGGTCGCACACCGTCCTGCTCACGCTGATGAAGCACCTGCCCAGGGACAGGTACAACGTGGTCTGCGTGCCGTACGACACGTTCTCGGGTCTGGACGAAATATTCATCGATCAGGCGCGCAAGCGCGGACTTCCGCCGTCGGACGAACGCATACCCTGGAAGTCGCGCGGGAACTGGTGGAAAGCCCGCGCGAAGGTGCTCGAACTCGTGCGCAAATACGACATCGACCTGATACACACACATGACCCCCATTCGAACACGATGATTGGCATCGGGCGCGGCGCGTGGCCCTGCGCCGTCGTGGCGAGCGCGTACGGATGGTGGGACGGTTTCGTGCCGTTCCGCCGGTTTGTCTATCAATGGATCGAACGCGATTTCGCACTGCGCCATTTCGATCGGGTGATTACCGTTTCAGAACACATGAAACTGCGCATCCTCAAGGGCCCCACGCCGGAGTCGATCGTTCGCGTCATTTACACCGGCATCGAGCCGCCACCTTCGTCCCACGCACGCGCCGCCTTTCGCGCGCAGCACGGCATACCGGACGACGCGGTCGTCGTTGGGACTGTCAGCCGCGTGTCCGTCGAAAAGGGCCACGCGCATCTCATCGACGCCATCGCAATGCTGCGCGACCGGCACCCAAGACTGCGTGCCATGATCGTGGGGCAAGGCCCGGAAAAAGCCGCATTGGAGCAGCAGACCGCAAAACGTGCCTTGAAGGAAATAGTAACCTTCACTGGTTTCCGCGACGATTTGCCCGCGGCATTTTCGGCGATGGATATCTTTGCCCAGCCGTCCGTTCAGCAGGAGGGGCTGCCTACCGCGATCCTCGAGGCGCAGGCCGCGGGCCTCCCGGTGATCGCGTCCGACATCGGCGGCGTGAAGGAATCCGTCCACGGCGGGCTGCTCGTGCCGCCGGGCGACGCATCGGCGTTGGCGAATGCGATAGAATCACTGGTGACAGACGCGGACAAGCGTCACTCGATAGGGGACGCCGCGAAAGCGTTTGTCGAGCGATCGTTTTCGCTCGAAAGCATGGTGCGCCGGGTGGCGGAAACGTACGAAGAGGCAATCGACCGACATGCCGCGCGGCAAGCGTCCGCAAGGTGACATCGAGCTGAAGCGCGTCGGAATCGACGCGCACGCGATAGGGTCGCGCGCGGGGGGCAACGAAACCTACATGCGCGAACTGCTGTTCGCGTTGCGCGAACACGCGCCGCGCCGCGACTTCGTCGTATACGCCCAGCGCGGCGTCTCGCCCACGATGCTCGCCGGGTGGCCCGTCGTGCCGTTGCCGCGCGCGTCGTCGTTCCTGCGCGTGCCGATCACGTTGCCGCGCGCCGTGCAACGCAGCGGCGCCGACCTGCTGCACGTGCAGTACAACGCCCCGCCGGTCAGCCCGTGCCCGTTCGTGGTCAGCGTCCACGACATCGGCTGGGTCAAACATCCGCAGTTTTTCACGCCCGGTATGCGCAGCCGCCTCGCGCTGCTCACGCCGAACACCTTGCGCCGCGCGCGCCGCGTCTTCGCATTGACGCGGGCCATCGCACAGGAAATCGCGGAAGTGTACGGCACGCCGATCGAGCGCATCGATGTCGTTTCGCCCGCCGTCGATCCCGTCTACCAGCCGCACCACGTCGATTCGGAAGTGGATGCCGTGCGGCAACGCTATCATCTGCCCAGCGATTTCGTACTGTACACCGGCGCGTTGCAGCCGCGAAAGAACCTGACGCGGCTCGCCACCGCGTTTTCCCGGCTTGTCAAGAAAGGCCTGCCGCACGCACTTGTCATTGCTGGACGCCGCGCCTGGCTGCATAAGGGCATGCTTGACGACATCGAGAAGCTCAATCTCGGCGACCGCATCCACTTCACAGGCTACGTCGAGCAGGCGGACCTGCCCTGCCTGTATGCCGCCGCGTCCGCGTTCGTGTACGTGTCGATCTACGAAGGGTTCGGACTGCCCGTGCTCGAAGCGCTCGCCAGCGGCACACCGGTGTTGGGCTCGTCAATCCCGGCAATCAAGGAAGTCGCCGGCGACGCCGCGGTATATTGCCACCCGCTCGATGTGTACGACATGGAAGCGAAATTGGATCGCGTGCTGACCGACACGGACTTGCGAAACGCCTTGCGCGCCGCCGGCCCCAAACGCGCCGCACGCTTCACGCGAAAAGCAATGGCCAACGCCGCCCTCGAAGGCTACCGCCGCGCGCTGGAACGGTAAGCCGCCACGTTAACTCTAATCGCCGAATGCAAGTCTGAGACAAGCTCGAATTGCGTTCCAATCGCGCGAAGTAACGCGCCCAAGTATTGTGGACGCGGCCTTCGCGGGGACCATTGCAAGATAACACCTATACGCACTGGGTAGCCGCAATCCCGCCGCTTCCCAGTCAAGGAGTACGTGATCGGTTGACTTCGTTGCTACGTCCACTCGGCTTGTGAGAATACCGACTATGACGTCGGGGCGTTCCGCGTGGTATGCGGCCGAGGAAAGGACGACCGCCGGCCTCTTCTTCGTTTCCACTGCTCCAGGAAATACGACCAATACCACATCGCCGCTTTCAAGCATGCGATTGGCTTTCGTCCTCGCGCGCTAGGGAGTACGCGGTAAGGTCCCGAAGATCCTCGTCGGACCATTCATCGCCGTAATCGACTTCGCTTTTGGCCGAATCGGTCAAATCGTCGAGTATAAGGCGCGCCAAACGCAGCCTCTCGCTGCAAGACAACTCTTTCAACAAAGCCTCAAACGCTTCGTTAGCGGTCTTCATTGCCCAATTCCTCGCTTCTTCGGTCCAATCCTGGTGGTTCGTGCCACCCCATGCAGAGAGTGGCGCGGTGGACCGTCTCAGCTTCTGCGGCTGCCCTCAAAGTGGACTCACCGACAGTCTTGAGCGATACCTTCCATTGGCTTTAGTCTTGCACACGACAGTTCAATGAGCAAGAATTCCGCGAGCCCCGATTAACGCTGCGAGCCTAACGGCCTTCCATCTCTTTCAGCCGCTCGAGGCTGCGCACGAACGGCTTCAGCCCGCAGTACAGAAAGATTGCCGCGCCAATCGTGCTCACGACGCCGACGGCGGCCAGCGACAACCTCACCCCGGTGGGGTCGGTAAACACGTAATCGTTCAACGCGCCGACCACCGTAGGCGCACAACCAATCGAGATAAGGTTCACGACCAGCAGATAGAACGCGCCCGCCTGCCCCCGCATATTTGCCGGCATCATTTCCTGCATCGCCGCGGGCGCTGCGCCGAACGGCAACGCATTTGCAAACGCCAGCGGGCATATCAGCACCATCGCCAACGACCCGTTCGGCACAAGCGGGACCGCGATGGACAGCGGCAGCGCCGCGATCGCCGAGATTAGTCCGGTCCGCACTTTCGCGTCGCGGTACCCCTTGCGCGCGAGCCAATCCGCCAGCATACCGCCGGAGGTGATGCCTGCCGCGCCAAAAATCATGATCGCCAACCCATAATTCACGGCGATGTCTTTCGGCGTCCACCCGTGCACGCGCCGGAAGAATTCCGTCACCCAGAAGATCGTCGCGTACCCCAGAAAGGCCAACAATGCGAACCCGAGATGATGGCACCAGACAGCCGCGGCGTTCTGGTTCACGTACCGCATGAACTGCGCAAATGACACCTGCGAGTTCGGCCCGAGTCGTTTCAGCCCGCGCCGTAACGGCTCACGAATGGTGTATACGAGCGCGGCAATCGGAAGGCCGGGCACGCCGACGGCGAAGAACACCATTTGCCACGCGCGTAACTCGCCAAGAACCGGCAACACGACCGACTCGCGCCCCGCGGTGAAGCCCACGACCAACCCGCCCAACAAGAACGCCATGCCCGATCCGATGTAGATGCCCATTCCATACACGCTAATCGCGGTGGCAATGCGATTGCGCGGGAAGTAATCCGTAATGAGGGAATACGCCGCAGGCGACAATGCCGCTTCCCCCACGCCAACGCCTACACGCAATGCGAATAGTTGCCAGAATTGCCGCGCGAATACACACATTGCAGTCATCGCGCTCCACACCGCAACGCCGACCGCAATGATGGACCGCCTGCTTTTTTGGTCCGCAAGCCACCCGAACGGCACGCCGAGAATCGAATAGAACATCGCAAACGAAAAGCCCATCAGCAGGCCCATCTGCGTGTCGTTCACGCCGAGGTCTTTTTTCACCGGACCGACAATCAGCGAAAGAATTTGCCGATCCACGAAACTGAGCACGTACACCACCATCAACACGCCGACCACGTACCACGCGTACGCGGGCGACGGATACGGCTCTTCCTCGTGCGTTTCGACAGGGCGTGGCTCTGCGTCGGTCGTCATTGGGGGACTCCTCCTCACCAGGAGTGACCAGACTGACGGTTTAGCCCGGCGATGTCAAGGGCGGCGGGCTACGATTTGGGCAGGTTTGCGGCGGCCTTGACCGGGGCGGGCGAATCCGGCTTGTCGCCCCCAGCGAGGCTGACGAGCGGCGGCACCGGCGGGGCGTTGCGAATCCACTTCATCAGTTGGCCGTCGTACTTGTCGCGGACGGGGAACCCGCTCGTGAACATCTCGGTCAGGTAGCTTTCAGTCGTCTCACGCTCGCACACGGCGCGGTAGTACGCTTGCTTCTTGATCGCATCCGCTAGTGCAACAACCTTGCCATTGGGCACGGGCGTGTCGATCAATTTCGCCGTCGCGGCCTCGGCGCTGCCTAACGGGGCGCCCCAGCGCAGTTCCGGCGCGTGGTTCGGGTCGAACGACAGATCGTAGAGGCGTTTCTCGATATCGAGCAGGCTCAACGCCACCTTCGCTCCGGCCGAATTCGTGTACTCCAGTTTCTTGGTTTTGAAGATACGACACTTCTCGCCAACCAGCGCACGCGCAAGATTTCCGCGGTCCTCGACGTAATACAGTTCAAGACCTTTCAGATCGACAAACTTGGGCCTGCGGTTATACCAGCGAATGACGTTGTCCATCCAATCCGCGAGGTAGTAGTAGCGGTTGCGAATCTCGACGTCCGACGACGCCGAACTGTACTGGCCCCAGCGGCCGCCAGCCGTGAACACGTTATCTACGCGATCGTTTTCGGGATACGTGATTGGGCCGTTCGCCAACACGTTCGCCCACGCCTCCTGCACGGACACCTCGCGCATCCTATACAGGTCAAGCAGTTCGTCGGCGTAATGGTCGAGAAACTCCGTCGGCGACACCTTGTCCGCCGTTCGCATGCGCTCCATAATCAACTCGTGGAAGCTGTCCAGCGCGACGCCGTTCTCCATGATGCGCTGTGTCTTCGCGATTTCCTCGATCTTGTCGTACTGCTCGACGGAATAGCCGAACTCCGCCATCTCCGCGTCGGTGCGCCGGCGCACGCGCGTGATTTCGCCCGTCTCGTCTACCTCGGCAATGGGATAGCGGAAGATGCGCAACCCCCGGTAGCATCCGGCGTATTCGTCGCCCGTGCGCTCGCTGCGTTTCGGCGCGATCCCCGTCACCGAATTGAGTCCGTTGAAACTGTAAATGTCGCGAGACGCAGCGGTGGTCGCATCGAGAAAACGCAACTCGCCGTTCTTGTCCACGTCGGCCAGCACCAGCACGTGCCCGTCGAGATAGTGCAGCGCGCCGGGAATCAGGTACTGCCGGTTCACCGCGACGGGGACCGTATCGGACTGCTGCGCGTTTTCGCCAAACGGCGGCACGCGGAAGTTGCCGGTACAGAATCCGGTCACCGCGTTCTCGAAGAAGTACTCGAGCGACTCCGCGGTGAAGCTGTTGAGTTCGCCCGCGGGGATGTTGAACGGCGACGTGCGCAAGTCGCCGCCGCCGCTGCGCACGTAGCCGATCATCCATGGCAACGCGCGCATGTACGAGTAGTACGATGAAAAGGCGACCGTAAGCTTCCCGCAATCGAGGATGCGGTGCATCTTGTGCATCAGCTCCGGCGGAAGCTGCGGATTGCACTGCTCGCCCGCAAACTCGGGACTCAACAGCAGGTTCATCTGCGGATCGGTCAGCACCGCCTCGAGCTTCGCGCGCCGCTGCTGCATCGTGCCGTGCTGCTTGTACTGGTAAATGTTGTTGATCCACTTCGCGTAGTGGTGCGTCTCGGCGACGTTCCACTGCCGCCGAATCGGCCACGCCCCTTCATCGCTGTGAATCGACGGCGGATTGGGATCGGCTGCGTGAGCACTTACTGAAACAGAAATAACGAAAACTATGCTCACAATCCAGAAATGCGCGCGCTTATTTATGTCGTCGTTCTTTGACGACGTTCCCTTCCGCATGAACTGACCCAACATTGTCTTGAGTATCCCCTGTCACCCCTGAAAATGCGGCTAAAATACCTTGCCCGGTCCGCTTAACAATGCGGAGAGGGCAATAGTTAATAGAGCGACCCTAAATATCACGAGAACGCCTGCGCGCTCAGCTTGTTCCCTGATAGTGCGTGGCACAGCACTAACCAGTACAACATACGAAATCGCGAGCGCAATTACGGCGTATACACGCCAGGCAAATGGCAACAGGTATGTTTCGGAAGCGCCCAACGATGTATCGTTCACACTCATACTACCGACAAACGCTAGCAAAGAAACGTTCAACCACAGCCACGCCGCAACCGCCGCGATGGTCACTCTGAAGTCTCGCAATATCCTTATTGTCGGACTATCCATACAGGTAGCATTCGATCTCACGGTGCTCTCCGTGAAGGGTTCAGGTGGCTCGCCATCTACGGCTGATTCGTGCCGGAAGCCGGCGTTGCCGGTAGCTGCGTAACCCCCGCGGTTTGCGAGGCTTGCGCGAGGCGTTCCGGATATCTTCCGTAGAGCCATTTATCCAACTGCTGATCGAATTTCACGCGCACGGGGTACCCCGCGGTGAACATCTGGCGCAGGTAACTGCGTTCCGTTTCGCGCTGGCAAACCGTTCGGTAATACGCCTGCTTCGCATACGCGACCTCGAACGGCACCGGCCCGCCCTTGGGAGTCGGCGTGGGATTAATCTTCGCCATCGCGAATTCCGGCGTGCCCGGCTTCGCGCCCCACCGGATTTCCGGCGCGTGGTTCGGATCGAACGACATGTCGTAGATGCGCTCCTCGATGTCCGCGAGCGACAATCTCACTTTTTGCCCGGGCGTGTTGACGTACTCGATGAAGTGTTCCTGAAACACCTTCTTCTTTTCTTCGACAATCGCCTCGGCGAAATCTTCTTTGTTCTTGATGTTGTACTTCTCGAAGCCCTTCAGATCGACCAATTGCGGCGCGGATTCGTACCATCGCACGGCGTTGTCCATCCAATCCGCGAGATAGAAATATTTGTTGCGCCGGTCCACGTCCGACGACGGCGAACTCCAATCCTCCCACCGGCCGACGGATTGAAAGATGTTGTTGTTTTCCAACTCTTCCGGATACGTAATCAGGCCGTTCGCCTTGACGTTCTTCCACGCGTCCTGCACGAACGTGTCGCGCTGCTGGTACATGTCCGCGAGTTCTTTCACGTATTCGTGCATGAACTCCATCGGCACGACCTTGTCCACTGACTTCATGCGGTAGCGGATGAACTCGTGCATGCTTTGCAGGCGCAGGCCGTCCTCGACAATGACGTGTTCCGTCGACACCTGCGTGATCTTTTCATACTGCTCGATCGACGCCCCAAACTCTTCCATTTCTTCGTCGGTCCGGCGGCGCACCTTTGTCACCACGCCGCTCCCGTTCGTCTCCGCAATCGGATACCGGAAGACGCGCAACCCCTGGAAGCATCCCTTCAACGGGTTCGGTCCGTCTTCGGTCATCGGCTCGATTCCCGCAACCGTATTCATGCCGTTGAACGTGAAGATGTCGCGCGTGCGGTTGATGCTCGCATTGATGAAGTGTAGTTCGCCGTACTTGTCCACCTGCGCGAGCAGCAGACAATGTCCGTCCGTATAGTTCATCGTCCCCGGCAGGAGATACTGCCTATTGATCGCAACGGGGCACGTGTCCGACCACTCCGACCGCGTGCTGTTCGGCTCGACGCGGTAGTTTCCGGAACTGATCCCGGTCACCATACTGCGAAAGAACGCGTCCGCGGAACCCGTGGAGAATGAATTCAACTGCCCGACCGGCACATTCGCCGGCGCGGTGCGCACGTCGCCCTCCGTTGCCGACACATACGCCACCATCCACGGCAACGCGCGGCGGTACGCGTAGTACGCCGGCAGCGTCATGCTGAACTTCGCGCAGTCGGTGATGTTGTGAAGAAATGAGATCGTGCCCTTGCTCAACTGCGGGTTCGACCCCGCTCCCGCAAACGACGGATCGAGCAGCAGATTGATCTTCGGGTCGGTCAGGATGCGATCCAGTTTCGCTATGCGCTGCTCGACGTCTCCCTTCGTCTTCGCCACGTAGATGTGCTCCATCCACTTCGCGAAGTGCTGTGTCTCGCCGGGGGTCCATTGGCGGCGAATCGGCCACGCCCCCTGCGACGACCGGATCGACGGCGGGTTCGGGTCCTGCGCGATGACCAGTGGCGCGGCAAGCGCCAGCGCCGCCGCCGCCAGCCAAAATCTCAACGAAACGGAATTCCCGAACATACTACCGACCTCTAAAATCCTCTGGCCACCCGCAATGGGGACCAATCGTCGAACCACGCATATTCCACAACAGGCAGTATGGTTCCCCATGGTCGCCCACGCTACCGCGCAAAATATGGCCATATAATACCGAAAACCGCGCCAAATTGCCTCTGTTGCGTTACGGTGTCGCCCGCTCAATATCCTGGAACAGGGCCAACCCTTCCGCATGACCCGGGTGAACGGACAGCAATGTCCCCAACTGCTCCAGCGCGGCGCCGCGGTCGCCTGCGGACGCCAGTGCGCGCGCGTAGTAGAGCCGGGCGTCCGCGTTAAAGGCGTCGAGTTCCAGCGCCCGCTCGAAATACTGCAACGACTCCTGAAACCGCCATTGGCTGCAAAGAGACACCCCGAGGCTCGCCCAGGACCCGGCCCGCTTCGCGTCCAGCTCAATGGCGCGGCGATACGCCTGCTCGGCCTCCTTGTCCCTGCCAAGAGTAAGCAACGCCCCGCCCAACAGTTCGTGTGTCCGGGCGACCTTTGGATCCAGACGCACGCTTTCCGCGTATTCCGCGGCGGCCTCCTCGATTTTCCCCTGCTTCTCCAGCGCCTGGCCCAGGAACGCGTGCGCATCCGCGCGGCCGGGGTCCAGGGCGAGCGCCGCGCGCCAAAGCCGTTCGGCTTCGCCCCACAGTTGCCGTTCGCTCTGAATCAGCCCGAGGTTGATGAGCGCGTTGAATTCGTTTGGCCGAATGCGCAGCGCTTCCTCCGTGTGCTTGGCAGCCTCGTCGTACTCGCCCATGGTGTAGTGCGCGACGCCGAGGTTCACATGCGCGGTGGCATTGTTCTCCGTGACGTCGAGCGCGTGTCGAAACAGCGCGAAGCTGTGCTTCCACGTGGGTACCAATTGCCACGTCAGCATTGGATACGTAATAAGCGCCACGGCGGCCGCCGCCGCGCCAAACGCGCGCCACTTCGCGGATCTCGCCGCCAACGCATGAATGCTCCATACGACCGCGATCGCCAACCCGATCTGCGGGAGGTACATGTACCGGTCGGCGTGCGACTGCGTGCCCACCTGCACCAGCCCGATCACCGGCACGAGCATGCCCACGAACCAAAACCAACCCGCGAACACATGCGGCGCGCGGCGCACCAGCGCGAACGCCAGGATGCTGCCACCCAAGACGAACGCCGCGCCGCACATCCAATGCCACAGCGCCGGACCCTGCGGCGGGTAAGGGTAGTGCACGGCCAACCCATACGGCGCCAGTGTCTTGAATGCATACGTCCCGTACGACGCAGCGGCGTTCTCAAGTCGAATGTGCAGCGGCACGGAGTGCAGCCCGACAGTGTTTTGACCGGCCTGCTGGACAACATACGTGACGACGCTGTGCGCGGCGGCGATCGCAAACCACGGCAGCTTTTCGAGAACGCGACCCCGCCACCCTTCAGCGCACAGGGGCCAAACATCAATGAGCAGCAATACGCAGGGAAACGTCACCGCCATCGGTTTCGAGAGCAACGCGAGAACGAGACTCGCCGTCACCGCGCCGTACCAAACAACCGAGCGACGCCGCCGGTACTCGGTGTACGCAATCAATCCGATTACGAAGAAGAACGCGCAAAGAACGTCTTTGCGCTCGGATACCCATGCCACCGATTCGACATGCAGGGGGTGCCATCCGAATATCGCGACGACAATCGCGCTCGGCCACAACGCGCCCGTGGCGCGGATCAGCCACACGAAGAGCAAGCCCGTCGTGATCGCGTGAATTCCAACCGACGTGAGGTGATGGCCCCCCGCCCAATCGCCGTACAGCTCCCAATCGAGCGCGTGCGACAGCCACGTCAGCGGGTGCCAGTTCCCCTGCTCTCCCGTGGTGAAGGCCCACGGAATCGTGTCCGCCGTCAACCCCGCGCGCACGTGGGGATTGGCATACACGTAGCCCGGGTCGTCGTAGTTCACGAACTCGTACGAGGCGGTTCGCGCGTACAGGGCGAAGGTGGCAAAAATGAGTGCCGACGCGATCGCGGCGGGAGCGCGCCACGCCTTCATCGGCCGTTCGTGCCCGTGCTCATGCGCGACATCGTACTCGCAAGCAAGGCTTTGACTTCAAGCCGCCACCGCCGCGAAGGCAAAAAAATGGCGACCCCAACGGGATTCGAACCCGTGTCGCCGCCGTGAAAGGGCGGTGTCCTAGGCCGGGCTAGACGATGGGGTCGCCGAAAGCGCAAAAGATGGCTCTGTGCGCGGCACAGAGCAACAAAGTATACCCAACAGCCCGGACCCAGTCAAAAGCGAGTTGCACTCCGGGTGCCCTAAGCCGCATCGTACTGCCGGGTTGGGGATTCCAAACATGGCGGCATCGACTACGGCGCCGGCAAATTCCGCACCGGCGCCCCAGCGGCTAACGTCGTTGGACGCGTACCGCGGATTTGTCATGTTTCTCATGATGGCGGAGGTGCTCCGGTTCCACGCCGTCTCGCAGGCGCTGCCCGGCAACGGATTTTGGGCGTTTCTGGCGCATCACCAGTCCCACGTGCCGTGGGTCGGGTGTACACTGCACGATCTCATTCAACCGTCCTTCTCGTTCATCGTCGGCGTGGCGCTCCCGTTTTCGATCCTCGCGCGGCAACTCAAAGGACAGTCGAACGCGCGCATGACCGCGCACGCATTCTGGCGCGCGCTGCTGTTAATCCTGCTTGGCGTCTTCCTTCGGTCCACGGGCAAACCGCAAACGTATTGGACCTTCGAGGACACACTCTCCCAGATCGGTCTCGGCTACGGGTTCCTGTTTCTGCTCGGGTTCCGATCGGTGCGGGCGCAATGGAGCGCGTTCGCCGCAATACTCGCCGGATATTGGGCCTTGTTCGCATTCTACGCGCTGCCCGGCCCGGACTTTGACTGGGCCGCAATCGGCAATCCAAAAGACTGGCCGGAAAACCTGCACGGGTTTGCCGCGCACTGGAACGTCAACACCAACCCCGCGTGGAAATTCGATACGTGGTTCCTCAATCTCTTCCCGCGCGAAAAGCCCTTCACCGCAAACGGCGGCGGCTATTCCACGCTCAGCTTTATCCCGACACTCGCGACTATGATCTTGGGCCTGATCGCGGGTGGCGTATTGAAGGACGACCGCACGCACAAACAAAAAGCGTTGTGGCTGCTCGCAGCGGGCATCGTCGCGCTCGCATCCGGCTGGCTGCTCGGCAAGCTCGGCATCTGCCCGGTCGTGAAACGCATCTGGACGCCAAGCTGGGTGCTGTTCAGCGGCGGATGGTGCCTGTTGTTATTGGCGGGGTTCTACGCGGTCATCGACATCGCAAACATCAAGTCGTGGTCGTTCCCGTTGCGCGTCATCGGCATGAACTCGATCGCCGCGTACTGCATCGCAGAAACGCTGCGCAACTTCACGATGGGCACACTAAAGACCCACCTCGGCCAGGACTTCTTCAAATTCGCCGGCGACGCCTACGAACCGTTCTTCCTCGGCGCGGCCGTGTTGCTGGTGTGGTGGCTCGTGCTGTACTGGATGTATCGCCGCAAAATCTTCCTTCGGATATAATTCTCCGTGCTCGTGCTCGTGACCTGTCCTCCGAAGCCCACCCGGCGTAGGGGGATCGTGTTCGTGCCCATGCTCGTGCCCATGCTCGTGCTCGTGCTCGTGCTCGTAATCGTAATCGTAATCGATCCTTCGATCTCCAAATCGGCCATAACATGAAACTCCCAATTTCACTCCTGACCGTTACTCTCGTCATCTCCTCTTTCGTTGCCCCCGCCGACGAACCCAGCTTCAACCCCATCTTCGACGGCGCGTCACTCACCGGCTGGCGCGCGGGCGATCCGTCGTATTGGTCCGTCGAAGACGGCGCGATCACCGGCCGCATCACGAAAGAACATCCCTGCACGATCAATCAGTACCTCGTGTGGGAAGGCGGCGAACTCGCGGACTTCGAACTGAAACTCGAATCGCGTCTGAACGGAAACGGAGCAATTAACAACGGATTCCAATTCCGCAGCCGCGAACTGCCCGACCACGACGTCTGCGGATACCAGATGGACAACAACCTCCAAACGCCGTGGCTCGTCCGGCTCTACGACGAGTACGGCCGCCACGATCTCGCCCTGCGCGGCGAGCGCGCCACCTTCGACACCGACGGAAACCGCACCGCATCGCCGATGCCGGAAGCTGCGGGCAACGCATGGTTCAAACTCGAGGACTGGCACGAGTACCATCTCGTCTGCATCGGCGGCCACATTGCGCTCCACGTGAACGGCAGACTCGCAGCGGAGATTCAGGACAACGATCCCCGCCGCGCCGAACCGCAGGGCATCCTCGCGCTGCAACTTCACAGCGGCCCGGAGACCTTCGTGCAGTTTCGCAATATCCGATTGAAAGTACTCAAACCGGCGGAAAAGACTTCGACCAAAATCACCGAACCGGAGATAAAGCGCAACGATCTACTGGCGAACGCGCTGGCGCACTGGCAGCTCGACTCAGCCGGGCGCGGCGCGAAGCATCCCCTCACGAGCGTGCCGCAGTTCTATCAACTGCAACTCAACGTCGCGTCGACGGGCGCCGGCGCGCGGCCGAACGCAAAGTGCGTCGTGCTCGAAGGCGCGTATTTTGACGCCGGAAAGGAATTGCACGCGGATGGCGAAGCCGTCACCGCGTATCTGCGCGCGCGCGATCCCAAGGGCGCGTGGAACTCGGCGCTGTTCGCCAAACGCGGCAACCACGACAAAGTGCACTTCAATTTGTTTGGCGCAGGCCTCGACAACAACGGCGAAGGCGACATCGGCTTCGAGGTGCGCACCGACAACGGCTTCGTAATGGTGAGTTTTCCGGCCACTCAGGTCGACACGACGGCTTGGCACGATCTCGTCGGCCGGTACGACGGCAAGACGCTGGCTCTTTTCTGCGATGGCAAACTCATGTCGTCCACGCCATGGTCCGGCGCGCTCGTCAAGAACGACGAACCACTTCTCATCGCGGCGGAAACGGACAACGGCAACGTCGTCCGCCACTTCCACGGCGAACTCGAAGACGCCGCGCTCTGGGCGCGCGCACTGAGCGACGAGGAGATCGCGGCGCTGTCGTTCGCGCCAAGACATTAGCGCCACTCGGTATTGCGCGTACGGCTCTTACATCCCCCTGAATCCCCCTTTAAAGGGGGACTCAATAACCGCCAAATGACGTGGATCTGCAATACTTTAAGTCCCCCTTTGAAGGGGGATTCAGGGGGATGTGCATTCGGACAGATCGTATGCGATTGGCAACATCCACTCGTGAACCGCATTAGCTCGAACGCTTGCGCGGACAGCGCGACGCGCCGCCGTTCCACTTTGACTTTAACAAAGCAATACGGCGCTTTACTCGCTTCGCGTACGGATTTCGAGTGGATTGAGAAAAGTCGCATTCTCTTTTCATTTCAATCCCCAGTCTCCCCAAATTCGCTTGTTTGCTCAGTCTCGCGCCTCGCCGGTAAAATGCCCGCTGGGTTAGGTTTATCTGCGGTTTCAACCAGGACAGCCACGTGCACACCGGCAGCATCAACACACTCACCGTCGAACTCGGCGATCGCTCGTACCCGATTCATATCGGTGCGGGCGCTATCGACGGTTTACCGGACGTATTGCGGTCGCTCGGAGCGAAGGGCGCCGTCGCCATCGCCAGCGACGACAACGTCGCCCCTCTTTACGCCCAACGCGTTGCATCGCTCGTGCGCGACGCGGGCGCGGACCCCATCGTGTGCGCTATGCCCGCGGGCGAGGCGAACAAACGCATCGATCAGATTGATCGGTTTATCGGCGAGTTCCTAAAGGCAGGCATGGACCGATCGAGCATAGTAATCGCGCTGGGCGGCGGCGTCGTCGGCGATGTCGTCGGCTACGCCGCGGCGTCATTCATGCGCGGCGTTCGATTCGTCCAGGTTCCGACGACTATTGTCGCGCAGGTCGATTCAAGCGTGGGCGGCAAGACCGGCGTAAACCACGAGATGGCGAAGAACATCATCGGCGCGTTCCACCAACCATCCGCCGTCATCGTCGATCTCGAGTTCCTGAAATCGCTCCCGGACCGCGAACTGCGCGCGGGCCTCGCGGAAGTCATCAAGCACGGTGTCATTGCGGACGCCGATCTCTTCGCCTACATGGAACAGAACGCGGGTGCAATCCTCGCAAAGGACCTCGACACAATCGAGTATCCCGTGCGGCGCTCGTGCGAGATCAAGTCCGCCATCGTGTCCGCGGACGAACACGAGCACGGCGTGCGCGCGAACCTGAATTACGGCCACACGTTCGGCCACGGTATCGAGGCGGCGTCGAACTACGACCGCTTCCTGCACGGCGAAGCCATCGCCATCGGCATGCACGCCGCGGCAACGCTTGCGCGCAATCTCGGCATGGTGGATCGCGCATTCGTCGATCGCCAGCGCGCATGCATCGACGCATACGGTTTGCCGTCTGCGTGGCCGTCGATGCCGATCAACCTCGTGCTCGACGCGATGAAACACGACAAGAAGGTGCGCGCGGGCACGATGAAGTTTGTGGTCCCCGATCGCATGGGCCACGTCGTGCACCGCACCGACGTGACGCTCGATCAGGCGCGCGCCGCGCTCGAAGCGGCAGCGGAATCGTAGAGGAACGGCATGGCGTTTGGCGGCGAAAATGCGGAGAGCTACTACGACGACGGTCTGACCGCGAGCAAGAAGGGCGATCTGAAGAAGGCGATCGAGTGCTTCGAGCGCGCGATCCGGCTCGACAGCTCGTACGCCGTCGCCTACCACCAGTTGGGCAAGTGCTACATGCGCCTCGGCCAGGCGCAGCGCGCCGTAGACATTTTGCTGCAGGTCGTGCGCAAGCGCCCGAACCTCGGTCCCGCGCGCCTCGACCTCGGCCTGGCGCTGCTCGCCGCGGGCAACACGCGCAGCGCGCGCCGCGAATTCGAACAACTGTACGGCCTCGATCCGTCGAACGCGCGCGCACTGCTCGGCCTCGCGCAATGCGCCTTCAACGAGGGTGATTGGGTCTCCGCGATGCAGCAGGCGCGCGGCGCGCTGTTGACCGGCGGCTCGAACTTCTCCGCGCTGTACCTCGCGGGGCGCGCCGCAAAACTCGCGGGCGACGACGTCACCGCGAAGGAATCGCTCGACGCCGCGGAGAAGGTGCTCCAAAAATCCATCGAGATTCAGCCCGATCAACCGGAGTCGCATTTCCTGCGCGGCGAAGTCTGCTTTGTGCGCGGCGAACTCGCCAGCGCGCTCGAACATTACCGCGCCGCGGACGACCGCACCGACGGCAAGGAACCGGACAAGGTCTACACCGCGTTCGGCGAGAACTTCTCGCAGGTGGACATCTGGGCGAAACTTGGCTTGTGCTACCAACGGCTCGGAAAATTGGACCGCGCCGCGGAAGTGGGCAGGCGGATTCTCTCGCGCGATCCGAACCATAAACTGGGCGCGGCACTCGCGGAATTGGGAACCTCGTAACCCGCGTCCCGGCTTTCCTCAATCCGTTTTATAATCGTCCCCGTAATCGTAATCGAACGGCGATCAATTGGACTCGGGCCCAGCTCGACTCCGTCTCTTGCGTCCCTTAGGTCGTTTGCGTCCTTCAGTGGGTCATTCCATATGTTTTGCGGATTATTGTAGCGCCCGGTCTCTGTGCCGGGCGGCCTTGTGCCAGGTCGTTTGCGTCCTTCAGCGGGTCATTCCATATGTTTTGCGGATTATTGTAGCGCCCGGTCTCTGCGCCGGGCGGCCTTGCGCCAGGTCCTTTGCGTCCTTTCGCCTCGAACAAACTCGATTACGCGGACGATTCCGATTACGATACTGGCGGCGCTGTAAAACCCTTGGGGACCCCTCTTACGATGGGCGATATCAACGTCCAACTGGTGCGCGAGTTCTTCGAACTCAACCTGTTTCACGCGCTGACCAACTGGCAGCAGACGGCGCGGCGCCTGCGCCCGGGCGAGCACGGCGGCCAACTGTTCGTGCAGAACACGGACCTGGCCATTCCGCGCGAACTCCCGTTCCTGCTGCAGCCCGCAGACGTCTCCGTCATCGAACGCGCCGTCGTCGAAGTGCGCGCGTGGCACGGCGACCGCTTCTATCCCTCCGTCATCGAGGCGAATCCCGTGCTCTACCAGTTCGTCTCGCAGGACTCGCTAGCGCTCGCCGCGGAGGTGTTTCACGGCCTGCCCTTCGCGACGATCCTCGTCGTGTCCGAACTGCCCGCCAGCCCCGAACTGCGCCAACGCTCGCTCGATCTCCTGCGCGACACCGGCATCGGCCACGTCATCGAGTTTCCGCTCGTCCTGCGCAACATCATCGACCACGTCGACGCCAACGGAAACTATCCGTCGTCCGACACCCTGCAAACCCTCCGCCTGCTCAAACGATACAAACTCGTCCGCAACCAGCAAATGGAATTCGCCTTCACCACCGAAGCCCCGCCCTCCGACCGCGCACCCATCGTCGACGCCTCGCCCCTCCCACCGGAGGAGTAGCTATCTTCTCGTTCGCTCTCGTTCCCAAGCTCCGGCTTGGGAACGCACTCTTGAAAAGCTCTGCTTTGCCCTTTTCTCGTTCCCAACTTTCCAGTTTCCTTCTCGTTCCCAACTTTCCAGTTGGGAACGCGCTCCTGAAAAGCTCTGCTTTGACCTTCCGCTTCACACCCGCTGGACTGCAACACGTTGGGCAAAGTAATGGAAACGCTGGAATCGCAACTTCACCTTGACGCTCTCCCCGCCCTGCCGTATGCTGATGGCAGTTGGGTGCTTAACGCCATGTCGCACACGAGCCGTTTGCACGACCAAATCCTCGAGGCGCTGCTCGCCGGGCCCGAGTACGGCTACCCGCTCGCCCAGACGATCAAACAGCGCGCCCCCGGCCTGCTCGACAACCAGGAAGCCCTCATCTACCCCGCGCTTCACGAACTCGAAAACGACGGCCTCCTCATCTCCTACGAAGTCACCGCCCAGGACCGCACGCGCCGCTACTACAAGCTCTCCGAACGCGGCATGAAACGCGCCCTCGAAGAAAAGAAAAACTCCACCGCGACCGCCAAAGCCGCCGCCCTCAAACCGCTGACGGGAGACGTGTAATTATGTCGCGGCCATCAATGCGTAGCGCTCAATGTGTCGCCCTCGTTCCGAACTTTTCAGTGCCCCTCGTTCCGAACCTTCCAGTGCCTCCTCGTTCCCAACTTTCCAGTTGGGAACGCACTCTTGAAAAGCTCCGCTTTGTCTTGCGTTTGGAATGAGACGTCGCACGATAAGTAGGATCACATGAGACAAGACATCGCCGTATACAACGAAGCCACCGGCTTCACGATCCACTCCGCCGGCTTCTGCGGAAAGGATCGCGACGACCTCTCGGAGAACTTCCGCGCGCACGTCGAGGACGGCACCATCCTCGCCTTTAGCCTTGTGCAGGACAGTTCCCCGCACATCCGATTGATCACCGACGCGTTGACGCGCGAAGAAGACGCGGAATGGGTCAGCAAGGTCGTCTGGAAACTGCGCGTGCCCGACGGCGAACTCGTGTTCGAGGGCGGCTTCGATCCGCGCGGCCCGAACGACGACTTCATGCGCACCGTATCCGTTCCGCCGGGCGACTATCGCGTCGAGATCTACACGCTCTACTGGAGCATCAACGGCCTCGACACGCTGCACGGCGACGACCGCGAACCCTTCGGCTCCTGGTTCCGCCGCACGCGCCCCGGCGAAGAATTCCCCGACATCATGAAGTTCTACCTCGGCGAAGACCCCGACGACGACCCCGGCCACGAAGACGAATGGACCGAGTTCTACGACTCCGAAGACTACGAGGAACTCGAAGAACCCGACATGGTCGACTTCATCGTCCGCCTCACGCCACTCTCCGGCGCCGATAATCTGACCCTGCAATGCGACGACACCGGCTGGTTCCCCGTCGGCCTCAACCCCCGCAAACCGGCAAAGTGCCCCATCGGCATCAAGTTCAACCGTGGCGACGATGACGACGATCACGATGATGACGAAGACAGCGACGAAGAAGAATAAAGGAATCCTGAAATGACCGATCCGCACGATCTCCCGCCATTGACCGAACTCGCGCCCGGATCGATGGAACTCAATCGCTGGCTCGATACTGCCACGCGCGGCCTCTGCGACGACGCGAAGGCCCGAATCCGCCCAGAAGTCGAGGCGCATTTCGCGGCGGCGTATCGATTTCAGATTTATGAAGGCGAGGATGAGGTTATCGCCGCCGCGTTGGCGTCGGCAGCGTTGGGAGATGCAAAGCGCGCGAACCGCCGTTATCGTCGCGTGTATCTGACCAAAGCGCAAGCGCGAAGAGTCGGCCGGCTCGCGGGCACGTCGCTCGGCGCATTATGGATCATCTGGACGGCGACGGTCCTGTGCGGGTTGCTGCTCGTCGGCGCATTGCCCCTTACGCAGAACGGCGACATGATCCTCGCGTGGTGCTTCACAATGTACCTTTGTTTCGCGATCCAGGCGACGCTCGCGCGCCGGTTCGCGAACCGCCCCACCGCGCTGGGCCGCGTCAATCTATTCGGGTCGGCGGTATGTCCCCTGGCGCTTTCGCTCATGCTCTACCTCCACTGGCCCGACCTCGACGATCCCGGCTGGAATTACGCATTGCTTCTCGTGCCCCTCTTGTCGTGGTGGAGCATCGACGCCGTTATTCGATTACGCCTCCTCGCAAAATTGCGGAACGCACCGCCGGAGATCAAACAGTGATTCACTTCATCAGTATGTGGAGATCGGTTCTGATCGTGCTCGTCGGGGGTATCGCGGCCGTATCCCATGCGGACGGCATTCCGGTGGATCGCGATACGGGAAAGATTACCGTCCCGTACACGGAGGTCGCGCTTGACGCCGACCAGATTGAAGAGTTGGACTGTCTGGGGACGGTCACGTTGACAAAGTCGCAGTGGGCCAATTTGCGGAAGGTGGCGCCGCACGTGCCGAAGCGTATCGAGACCGTTGTGCCATTGGACTACGACGACTGCACGTGCGACATCGGCTACTACTGTATCGCCACCACGCCCGGGCGCGTGGCGGTGCTCCACGGCGATGCGGTCCCGTTCGACGCGGCTCTCGCATTCGAATACGAGGACGAAGTGCTCATTCGGGTCGATGCCGGAGGCCACTTCTTCTACAAGGGCCACATGCTGGAATATGCAAAGCTGACTGAGGCGCTGGGGAAGCCCCCTGCGGACACCAGCGAGACAAAGTCCGATGGCCGGTTCTTATTCTTTGCTACACCAAAGCACACCGCTGCAGCAGTGAAGACGCGAATTGACGAACTGTGGAAGACCGCGCGCAAGGCCGGCTGGCGTTCGTATTATGACGCTGGCAACCGCGAGACAGAAACGGGTGTCGATAATGTGGCTGCCAAAGAGTGACACATCGAATGGGATCAGGGCTGTAACTGTGGACAACACCCTTCAAGATTGGCTCGACATCGCCACGCGCGGCCTCTGCGCGGATGCGAAGGCTCGCGTCAGGAAGGAGGTACATGAGCACTTCGCAGCGGAGTATGAACGGCTGATTGTGGAAGGCCACACGGAGCAGTTGGCAACGTACGCAGCGTTACAGTCGTTAGGCGGCGCGAAGCAGGCCCAGGATCGGTTCTGCAAGTTGCACTTTACAGTCACTGAGTTCGATGTATGGAACGCACTGCACCGGCCACCGTCGTTGGTCCGCAAGTCGTTTGCCAGCTTTTTTATTACGATTTGGATCATCTTGGGGCTAGCTCGATTGGCCACCGACTTTGAGCGGGACGTATTCGAGGATATTGGTTTCCTGGCGTTTCAACTGTTGTTAGCAAGCTTTCTTGTAATTCCCGTGCTACTTGGCGGAAGGGCGCCGCGCTTCGTGCTGTGCGCGCAGATGATCCTCGCGCCAGTTGGTTTTGTAGGAATCTTCTTTTCCTTGGCCGACGCACTTGGCGTTCTGAACTGGATTACCGCCACGATCTCGCTTCTAATAGCGGTCGGCCCTGCTTGCTCTATCTGGACGCTTAACTTGTCCATACTCGGCAAAACGCGGCGCCAACGGGACTGGGAATCCGCATCATGACAAGCCCTGCCCTTGAGGACTGGCTGAAGATTGCCACTCAAGCTCTGTGCAAGGATGCGAAAGTACGAATCACCAGGGAAGTTGCGGCGCACTATTTGGCGGCGTATGAGGAGGCGCTTCGCGACGGTCTAAGTGAAGACGCTGCGCACGCGTGGGCGGTAACGGCGCTGGGTGAACCGACTGCGGCGCATAAGCGATTCCTACAGACGTATCTCACAATCATTGAACTCAAGACGCTGCGCGAGGTGGTGCGGCGGCGAAGCGCCTTATACAAGGCCTTTTTCGTCGCCCTGTTTGTAGGCTTCCTTTGGATGGAGGTAGCCGTTGCACGTCGTCCGCCCGGACAGTGGGACTTCGATATTCTCGTTGGAGGCATCGGAGTAGCGTTGTCCCTTTTGGTCAGTCCCATATTGCCCGCGCTGTTTGGCCGACGTTCGCCGCGTGCAGTCCTGATCGCGCGGACGGCACTCCTCCCGCCTGCGGTGTTGTTGACTTTCACCTACGTATTCGGAAAGGCCCTCGAAGATTCTTTAGAACGCGAGGAATCGTACAAGGTATTCGGCGCCGAAGAGTTGATTTGGCCGCTGGCCGTGTCGGCGGCACTTTGCGTCACCTGTGGGATCACGCTCGCTACATGGCCCCGGTACTGGTCCCTTGTCACAAAATTACGCCACAAGCACAACCGCGACGCGGCAGGGCTATGAACGCCCAAGCCAACACACCGAAAAGACGTGCGCCATGACCAGTCCCGCGCTGCAAGATTGGTTGAACATCGCCACACGAAATTATTGCGGCGTTCTACCCCATTGAGCGCTTCCCGCAGAGGACGCTGTACGCTCTGGAAGAACTACTGGACGAGTAACTCCACTTCACGCGCAGGGATAGACGTGCGTGAGTGCAACGCCTTGGGCTTATAGGTGTAGACGCATGGCGATCATCGTCGACGCGCGGAACCCGTGGCGTTCATAGAGTCGCTGGGCAGCCTGGTTCGTGTTGTCGGTGTGAAGGGAGATGCGGGTGCAACCGCGCGCCCTGCACAAGTCGATCGCGGCGGCGATCAACTGCGAGCCGATTCCTTTGCCGCGCCACTCGGGGTGGACGACGATGTCGTCCAACATCGCGACATCAGCGCCCTGCGCCGTGCTGACGGTGAACAGGAGGTTTGCCATACCGCGCGCGCGTCCGTCCTCGCGCCAGACCAACACGCGGCCGACATTCGGGTCCGAAACGATGCGGCGCAGTCCTTCGCGCTGGCGCGCGGCATCGGGCTCGAATTCGACCTCCTGCGCGAAGAGGATGCCGAGAAGTTCGGCAAGTTCCGGAACGTCGTCAAGTGTGGCTTCGGAGATCATGGGTGTGCGCGTACTCCCTCGATGGCAATCGCGCATATGCGCACGCCCGCAGCGGCCGCCCGCCTACTCTTCCGGGAAGTAGCGCCCGCGAATGGTGTGGGCGTCGCCGTCCTCGATGGGCACGTTGCGCGGGTTCGGCGTCTTGAAGCCGGCCACCGGCTTCCACTCGATGCGGTACTTACCGACGAGCAAGTCCTCGACGGTGACTCCCCGTTTCATCCATTCGCCGCCGTCGATGCGCCACCGGGCTTTTCTGCGCGCTTCCTTCGGCTGGATTTTGCACGTAATCGATCCGGAGCCATACTGCGCTTCGAGGTCGTAGTCGTCATCCATCATGACGTTGATGACGTGGAGCTTCGACTCCTCCTTGCCGTTAAGCATCCATCGCGCAAACGGTTTGCCATTGAACGTGACCGGCGCGTTGATAATGGCTTCGTAGATGTCCTCGGTCTCGAACACGCGCTCGTACGGGGTCTGCATCTCGAGAATGTCTTCGTTCAGGAACGTTATGCCAACCTCGGGCGAACTTGTCACATTAAGCGTGTAGGTTGGTGTTCCGTACGCGGCGATATACGTGGCGCTCTGGTCAAGATTGAACGAGATCGTGCGCTCTTCCGAGTAGACCGTCGGGCCGTCCTTCCACCACGCGACAAACGGCCGGTGCTCGAACGTTTCCGGTGCCGTCAGGACGATGGGCGTGCCGTCGTCATAGAACTCCTCGTACACGGTATTCACGACAACCGGCGCTGCGCCGTCGAACGACGCCGTTATGGGTACCGGAATGTTGTCAAAGGAGAAGGGAAACGCACTAATCTCGATCTTCTTCTCGAAGGCGCGTTCGTCGGCGAACGCCGTCGCGGCCAGGAGAATGGCAAACACTACCGGGGTTGTGGGGACGAATCGGACTGCACGGTACTTCATGGTTACACCCTCACTGCACAGCGTGGCACGACACACTCCTCCGTGACGTTTGTTGTGGTCACGGGGGCGCCGCGCCAACCCCAGAGCTACGCCTCCACCAGAATACCACGAAACCATTCGTGGGTAAATCCACAACGGCGATTGTCAATAGTGAACCTGCGCTCGGCGCCTCGCTCCCCGCGACAAATCACGGTCGAGTCCAATGACGGGCTCGTCCCCCGTCCGCCTTTCTACGTGCGAAACACGGCTCTGTTCAATTACCATGGCCCACGCGCAGTGGCGCAGGGGTCGGCAACATCATGAGCGAACCGGGCGAAGCACCTGTTCCGTATCGGTTTAGAGCGGCGGGCCTGCTCCTCGGTCCGCTCCTGTTCGGCGCGGTATTGCTCACGCCGCGTCCGGCGGACCTGAGCCCCGAGGCGCAGCGCGTCGCGGCCGTCGCGGTGCTCATGGGTGTGTGGTGGGTGACGGAAGCGATACCCATCGCGGCCGCGTCGCTGGCGCCGCTCATCGCGTTTCCGTTGCTCAACGTCATGAAGGCGGGCGACACGGCGGTGTGCTACGGCGATTCGACCATCTTCCTGTTCGCCGGGGGTTTCTTCATTGCGATGGCGATGCAGCAATGGCGGCTGCACGAGCGCATCGCGCTCCACATCATTCGCGTGACGGGCACGAACCCGCGCCGGCTGGTGCTGGGGTTCATGTTGGCGTCCGCATCGATCTCGCTGTGGATTTCAAACGCCGCAACGACGATGATGATGATTCCCATCGCGCTGGCAGTAATCCAGCAATTCGAGAAAGAGCACAACGCGGCATGGGTCGCGCCCTTCGGCACGGCCGTCATGCTGGGGATTGCGTACGCGTCGAGTATCGGCGGCGTGGGGACCATCGTCGGCACGGCGCCGAACGTGATTTTCTTGGGGCAAATGGCGAAGCTCTTTCCCGAGGCGCCGCGCATCACGTTTACCCAATGGCTGTTCTTTGGCATCCCGCTCGTGTCCATCTTCGTTCCGCTGGCATGGTGGATCATGGCGCGATGGATGTATCGGTTGCCGGGCGGCAAAGGCGATGACGCGGAAGGGGGCGCGCTGATCGCCGAACGCCTGCGGGCGCTGGGCGCCCCAAACCGCGGCGAAAAGATAGTCGCCTCGGTTTTCGTCCTGACCGCGCTGGGGTGGGTGTTCCGACAGGACATTCCGCTCGGGAGCGTGACGATTCCCGGCTGGGCGCGTGTACTGCCCGATCCGAAGTTCGTGGACGATGGGACCGTCGCAATCGCGGGCGCAATGGCGCTGTTCGTGTTGCCCGTCGATATTCGCAAGGGTCGTTTCGCCCTCGAATGGGAGTGGGCGAAACGGATTCCGTGGGGAATCCTGTTGCTGTTCGGCGGCGGAATCGCGATCGCAAAAGGGTTTGACGATACCGGCCTTGTCGACTGGGTAGGCGACAAGCTGGCGTTTGTCAAGGCCACGCACCCAATCGTCATGACATTCCTGATCTGCGCGGCAGTGATCGCGCTGACCGAATTCATGTCGAACACCGCGCTGACGATGCTCATGATTCCCGTGCTGGCGGCGGCCTCGACGCGGGTGTTCGAATGCCATCCCCTGTTTGTCTTGCTGCCCGCGGTGTTAAGCGCGTCGCTCGGGTTCATGATGCCCGCGGGCACGCCGCCCAACGCGCTGGTGTTCGGCAGCGGCTACGTGACCATCCCGCAAATGATGCGCGCGGGGTTTATTCTCAACGTCATTGCAGCGGTGCTGGTAACGTTGTTGGCGTACTTCGTAATCGTGCCGGTGTTCCAGATCACTATTGGCGAAGTGCCGGATTGGGCGCGGTGACCGCGCGGGGAGAAAGTTCTTTACCAATTTACGAAAGCCGCCTATAATGCAAATCGGCTGCAAGTGGGCCAAGGTGTGTGGTCAAATCCGGGGCTGCAACGGGGAAGGGTGAGGGCGCAATGGCGGAAGAACAGCGACAAGCAGGTTTGGGCGACGCGCTCGTCAAGGGCGAAATCATCACGCGGGAGGACCTGGACAAGGCCAAGGCCCGCGAACAGGCGACCGGCGTTCCGTGGCACCGATCGCTGCTGCAAATGGGAAAAGTCACCTACGCGGCGATCGACCAGGCGTTGCGCACCGAAATTCGCGTGCCGGGCATGGCGGCAAAATCGTCGGACCAATCGAGCCTCGGCGACGCGCTGGTCAAGATCAAGGCCATCAGCAAAGACCAGCTCGATCAGGCCCTCGCGGAGCAAAAGCGATCCGGCCGGCTGCTCGGCGAAATCCTCATGAGCCGCGGCCTGGTCACGCGGCGGATCATCAACTCCGCCCTGGCGAAACAGTACGACCTCGATTTCAGCGAACTGGACGAAACGCCGAGCCATCAGAACGCGCTCGAGGCGGTGCCGGAAAGTTACGCGCTCAAGTATCAACTAATTCCCATTTCGCTGGACGGAAACAAACTATCCGTCCTCATCAGCAAGCCGCAGGTGCGCGCAAGCCTCGGCGACCTCGGCAGGATGCTGGGCAAACAGATCAAACCGCTGATGACGAACTGCGACAACGTCGCCGCGGAAATCCGCGCGCGGTACGCGGGCACGAAAAACGTCTTGAGCGGCGGCCGCAAAGCCGAACCGGCGGAACCCGCCTTGAAACAGAAATCCGGCGATGGCAAAGGTACAGCAAAGAAGGGCAAAAAAGCGGCGGCGAAAGAAGCGGCGCCTAGAGAGGAGAAGCAGACCGTGGCACCTGTTACAGACATCAAGGAAAAGCGCCGTTTCGACGAAATCGCCAAGGAAGCCGAAGGCGCGCCGGTTATCAAGTTGGTCTCGACAATTATTGAAGGGGCGATCAACTCCGGCGCGACGGACGTCCACATGGACCCGCAGGAGCCGGAGATGCGCGTGCGCTACCGCATCGACGGCGTGCTGCACGATGTGATGAGCATCTCGCCGGAGATCGAAGCCGCGGTCGTCTCGCGCGTCAAGATCATGTCCGACCTCGACATCACGGAGACGCGGCGCCCGCAGGACGGCCACATCCGCATCGAATCCAAGGAGCGCGAGTTCGACGTGCGCGTCGCGACGCTGCCGACCTACCTGGGCGAGCGCGTTGTGCTGCGGTTGCTCGATCAGAGCGCGGTGCTTTCGGGGATCAAAGACCTTGGCCTCGAATCGGACGACGAAAAAATCCTCGCGCGCGTCATCAATCAGCCCTACGGCATGATCCTGGTCACCGGCCCCACGGGTAGCGGCAAGACGACGACGCTCTACGCAGCGCTGAACCAGAAGAACGTGCTGACGGACAGCATCGTGACGCTCGAGGACCCGGTCGAATACCAGCTTTCCGGCATCAACCAGGTGCAGATCGACCCGGACATCGAGGTCACGTTCGCGACAACGCTCCGCGCGGCGTTGCGGCAGGACATCGACGTGCTGCTCGTGGGCGAAATTCGCGACGCGGACACGGCGCGCATCGCCATCCGCGCGGCGATGACCGGCCACCTCGTGTTCAGTACCCTGCACACAAACGACGCGCCGGAAGCAATCTCGACGTTGCGCAACATGCAGGTACCGTCGTATTTGATCGCGAGCGCGCTGACGGCGGTGGTCGCGCAGCGTCTCGTGCGCAAAATTTGCCCGGATTGCCGCGAAGGGTTTACGCCCTCAAAGCCGTTGCTGAAATCGCTGCACCTGCCCGAAACGACGAAAAAGCTGTATCGCGGCAAGGGCTGCGACTCGTGCTATCACACCGGAAATCGCGGACGCACGGGCATTTTCGAAATCATCGAGGTGTCGGAAGACATCCGACGCATGATCGCCGCTGACGCGCCCATCGAACAGATCACGAAAGCGGCAAAACTGAAGACGATGGCCGAGCGCTGCCGCCTCAAAGTAAAGGACGGCATTGTCACGCCGGAAGAATTCCTGCGCGTAATTCGCACATAGCGGCAATTCAGATCTCTGGCTGGCGGACCGTATGATCGAATGCGTTCCGCCAGCTTCATTTCGTGCGCAGCCGCTAAAGTAATTTGAGATATTACGTAGCTGCGTTTTCGTGCTCGTGCTCGTAATCGAAATCGCACACTCGATTTGCACCGAAACCTACGGGACATATCGGCTACGACGTTTCTTGAATCGCTCTAAAAGGACGTAAACCTTCCGAGCCCGAGGAAACCAATCGGGTGGCTCGTCCGCCCTTCGAGCGTGAGGTCGGCGAGGACCTCGCCGATGACAGACGAGAACTTGAAACCGTGGCCGGAAAAGCCGCCAGCGAGGACAACGTTCGGGTGGCGTGGATGGCGGTCGACGAGGAAATGTTCGTCGGCGGTCATCGAATACATGCAGACGCTGAACTTGGTGCGCTCGGGCTGGAACCGGGGAAGCACGTCCGCGACGAACCCGCGGACATTCGCTTCATCGCCCTTGTGCAAGCCGCGATCGAGTTGGTCCGGATCGTCCACGCGCTCACCGCCCGTGTGCTCGGCGATTTTTATGCCAAGATCGTTGATCGCGGGGAAGCCGTAAAAACCGCCGGCATCCGTATCCACGTAAAACGCGGGAAACGCTCCGCGCCGGTACTCGGCAAGGTTCGGCGACGTGTACCAAAACTGCAGCTTGCGCAAAATGCGCAGCGGCACGAGCAACTCGACGAACGACGCCGTGGTCCACGCACCCGCGGTGAGCACCAGTTTGTTCGCGCGCATCTCGCGCTTCGTCGTGGTGATGGATACGCCGTCCTTGTCCGAACTCCACGCAAGCACGTCTTCGTGGATGAGCACGTCCGCGCCATGTTTCTGCGCGCACTGCACGTGTTTGTCCACGCAACCCTCGACACGGAGAAATCCCCCGACGGGATCCCAATAGGCGGCATGGTCTTCCGGCAGATTGAACTGCGGATAGCGCTTCATCGCTTCCGCCGCGTCGATGCGCTCGTGCGGCAGCGTGTGCACGCGATAGCAGGTTTCGAGCCCCTTGATCAGTCCCGAATTCGGTTTGCCGGAAAGCAACAGGCCGGACTCGATGAGCAGTTCCGCGCCGGATTCCGATTCCAGTTCGCGCCACAACGTGTAGGCGCGCTCAACCAGCGGGATGTAGTCGGGGTGCTCGAAGTACGCCTTGCGAATCATCCGCGTCTGGCCGTGCGAGCTGCCCATGTCGTGCGCAATGCCAAACTGCTCGACGCCGCACACGCGCACGCCGCGCTTCGCCAAATGGTACAGCGCCGCGCTGCCCATTCCGCCAAGGCCAAGGACTATCACGTCGTAATTCGGCACAAACGCACTCCCGTCAGCCCGACCCTAGCATAGCAAATGGAATGGCGGTCCGCTTAGTCTTCGGTGTTAGGGCGCCGGTGCGTCGGCTCCAACGTTACCCTGCTCGATGATGCCGGATGCGGCGAGGAGGCGGGCTTGCGCGACATTGAGATCGGTCGTGTAGCGCGCGAGTTTGAGGCGGGCCTCGGTTAGGGCGTCTTGTGCGTCAAGCACTTCGAAGGCAAGCGCCGTGCCCCCGGTGAACCGCGCAAGGCTCATGCGATGGCTCGATTCGATGGAAACGATTTCGTCTTGCGCGAGTGTAATGAGTTCGATCGCAGCGCGCACGTCGTCCTGCGCCTGCCGCACTTCGCCGATGGCGGCGTCTTCCGCTTTCTGCGCTCGAAGACCGGCGGCTTGCGCGTTTGTGCGTTGTTCGCGGATTCGGGCGGCTTTTGCGAAAGACAAGTTCCAGTTCAGGCCGATGCCATAGCGTTCTTGGCGCTCCAGGCTATCGATTTCCTGTTGCGTCGATCCGATGAGGTTCTTGTACGCGTAGTACGCTCGACCGCCGGAACTGGCCGCTGAAGTGAACGGCGGGATCGGGTCCGTGCCCTGAACTATCGCGTTGCCGGTGTTCCGCCATGCGACGGCGGAACGCCCAACCGATCCGGCTGCGCTGCTCAATGCCGCGCCGTCATCCGGTTCAGCGGTGTCGCCTGTGCCGCCGATGCCGGTGAGCCGCCATTCCGCGTACAACTCGGGTGCGGCAAGGTCCCACCAGCGCGCGCGCAACAATTGTTTTGCGGCATCGGCCTGTTCGTGCGCGGCCTGAACGTCGGGCCGGTTCGCCGCGTTCTCGGCGTACGCGTCGCCGCCGAAATCGGGCGGCAGTTGCCACGGTTCAATCTGCGTATCCGCGGGATCGAGCAACACCTTCGGATCGAGTCGCAACACGACCGCGAGCCGCACGCTTGTCGTGCGCCACAGCTTCTCCGCTTGCACGAGTTGTTGTTTGCTCGCCGCGAGGTTGGCCGTCGCGCGCGCGGCGTCCGAGCCAAGGCCGACACCGCCCTGGTAGCGCGTGGATGCAATCCGATCGAACTCGCCGCTGGATTGAACGAGTTGTTGCGCGATGTCGCGCGAGACTTTCGCGAGGACGAGGTTTTCGTATAGTTCGACAATGCTGAGAATTAGTTTCTGTTCGGACGCCATGACGCCGAGCAACGCAGCATCGCATTCGCGGCGCGCGGCGATACTTTCGCAGACCCGCGCGCCGATGTTCACCCGCAGGCCGAACGCGAGACCCGCCGTCTTGCCGCGCGAGTCGATGTCGCGAAAATCGCCAAACGCGCCCTGGACAAGTCCGTCAATCCGGGTCGTTCCCGCGCCGACGTCCAATGTCGGTATGAAAGCGCCCGTGCTTGCCATCGCGCGCGCCTGCGCAATCTCGTGTTGCGCCCGCGCCAACGCAAGATCGAGATTGGATTCCAACCCGATTCGAATCGCTTCCGACAGCGCGATTGATCGTGTCCGATCGGTTGCGTTCGCTTGCGACTCGACCGTCGCTGCTGGCGACGATGGCGCAACGACCGCCGTTACTTTCTGCGTATCGTGCAAAGTGGTTGGACTGGTAGCGGAAACCACTGTAGTCGATTGCGTCGCGCACCCCGCAAAGACCGTCAAAAACGTGAGCACGAAGCCTACGAATCGTATGCGGCGAGAGTTGCACGGTATGGAGTGCGGCAGCAGGGTCTTCGGCGATGCCGCTTTGGCTACCGCGGAGCGATTCTCGCTATAGCCCAACGCGATCTGAAGAGGATCACGGCTCCGCCGGAAGCGAAAGCGGTAGCGCCGTCTGAAGCGGACTCCGCTGCCACACTCCATATTGGCGATTGGCGCTAATCTGGACATGCCCTACTTCGCCTGCTTCACGTTTACCGCCTGACCGTCCGCCAGCGTCGCCGGTCCCTGAACAACGATCTGCATGTCGGACGACAGTTCCCCCGACACGACCACATCCGTGCCGGCGTCTGCAAGCGATTCGACTGGCAGCTTTTTCGTTGCGCCGTCGATAACCGCGAGCACGCAGACTTTTCCATCAATTGTGCGCAAGGCAGTTGACGGAACAATGCTGATGCCCGCGATGCCGCCGAGCGGAATCTGCACCGATGCATACATGCCGGGCGAGAGCAGGCCCTCCGTATTGTCAATATCGACTTCCGCGCGCATCGTGCGCGACTCGGGCGTGAGCGCGTCCGTGCGCCGCGCGATCGTCGCATTGAACGTTCTCCCCGGTAGTGCGGCAAGCGTGTAGGTGACAGGCCGTCCGGTCTTCACGAACGGTGCGAGCCGTTCCGGCAAATCGAATGCCAGGCGAAGTTTGTTCACGCGCGTAATCTCGACAATTGGTTTCGCGCCGGCCCCGGCCGCGATGAACGCGCCGGCATCCATGAACCGCTGCGTGACCGTCCCGTCAAACGGAGCGCGCACGGTCAGATAATCTATCATCGTTTTCAATCGCTTCACGTCCGCCGCGGCGACACCAACTTCCGCGTCCGTCGCAACAACGTCCGCCTGCGCGATCTTGTCCTTCGCCTCCGCGTCGTCCACGTCTTCCTGCGTGACCGCGCCGGGTTCGGCGGCGTGGAGTTTGGCAAGTCGCTGCTGCGTGGTCTTGGCGAGTTCCGCGTTCGCGCGCGCGCGGCCCGTGCGCGACTGCGCCGCGCGCAGTTTCGCCTCCGCCAGCGCGAGTTCCGATTCCATCTCCGGAGCGGAAAGTTTCGCGATGACCTGGCTTTTCGTCACGGTCACACCGCGATCGACGGAGATTTCGTCGAGGTAACCGGATACTTTCGCGTACACGGACACCTGTTCGTCCGGAACGAGATTGCCCGGGAGTTTGACCTTTTGCGTGATTTCGTTTTGCCGCGGCGGGACAACCGTGACGGTTGGCGTCTCCGCGGGCGCTGCCGCCGGCGGTTGCGCGAACGAGGCTACGCCGGCAAACGCGGCCAACGTACACGCGATTGCCGTGCTGCGGCAAGCACTCGCCATCGAACAGGTCATCTCAAATTCCTCCGCAACTGAAGAACGGTCACGATGTCAGGGCGATTGCCGCAGGTCATCGGGGTGAATCGATACGCTGGACGCCGCCTTGGTCCTGCGCACGATCGCGAATACCGGCGGCAGTATCAACAGAGTGGCAACTGTCGCGGCCGCGAGTCCGCCGATCACGGCGCGACCGAGCGGCGCGGACTGTTCTGCACCCTCGCCCAGCGCCAACGCTATCGGCAACATGCCGGCGATCATGGCAAAACTCGTCATCAAGATGGGGCGCAGTCGGCTCGTTGCCCCGTGTATCGCCGCCTGCTGCGTTGCCGATCCTTCGACGCGCGCGCGTTCCGCAAATGTCACCAGAAGGATTGCATTCGCGACGGACACGCCAATCGCCATGATCGCGCCCATAAACGATTGGATGTTCATCGTCGTCCCGGTCACGTACAAGGCGGCGACGACGCCGACGAGCACCGCGGGGACCGTGGACACCACGGCGAACGACAGAATAAAGGACTGGAAGTTCGCCGCAAGGAGCAGCAAAATCACGACGACAGCGAGCAGCAGCCCCGTCTGCAATTCGCCGAGCATTTGTTCCATCGGCGCGATCTGGCCGCGCACCGCGACGGAGACCCGTGGTGGAGGCTCGCCCGCCGCCGCAATCGCCCCCGATACGTCCGTCGCGACTCGGCCCAAATCGGTGTCGCCGATGTTCGACGTGAGCGTGACGATTCGCTGCATGTTGTACCGGTCATATTTGCCGACGGTCTGTCCGCGCGTGACGTCCGCGACGTCCTGCAGGAGCAACTGTTCGCCGTGCTTACGCGCGACGGTGATTGTCTTAATCTCCTCGACCGAGTTCATCTGCGCCTGTGGAATTTCGACCTGGACCTGGTACGCCACGCCACTCTTGGGGTCCGCCCAGTAAACAGGCGTGACGAAACGGCTCGACGATGTCGCCGCAACCACCGAGCGCGAAACGTCCGTCATCGTAACGCCCATAGTGCCGGCGCGTTCGCGGTCCACGGCGATGTTCACCGTGGGGTAATCGGCAGTCTGGACGATCTGAAGGTCCCGCAGCGTTGGCACGGATCGCAGGGACGCGCGCAGTGTTTCGGCAAACCTGCGGTTCGCGGGAAGGTCCGGGCCGCTTACGGCGACCTCGACGGGGGTCGGCGAACCGAAACTCATTACGCGGCTGACAATGTCGCTCGGCTCGAACGAGAATTGAACATCCGGCAAACACTCGGCATAGAGTTCGCGCAACCGCTCCTTGAGCGCGTCGACGGAAATGCCGGCATCATGCCGCAGCGCGACCTGCAACACGGCTTCTTCCGGACCGCCCGTCCAAAGATAAATCGTGTTAATCGGATAACTCGGCGGCTGAATGCCGACGAACCCCATCGATATCGTCAGGTTCTCCGCGCCGACTTCGTTTTCGATTGTCTTTAGCGCCGTCAACGCGATTTGCTCCGTCTTCTCGATGCGCGTACCGGTCGGGGCGCGAAGACGCATCTGGAACTGGCCCATGTCGACTTTGGGGAAGATTTCCGTTCCCAGTTTGGGCACAAAGTACGCCAACAGCGCGACGCTTGCCGCAAGATACGCGGGCACCAACACCCAGCGCGCGCCAACCAGCACGGCGAGTAAAGAGGCGTACGCGCGCTGAAACGCCGCGAAGGAGAACTTTCCTTGGCCCGCATGACCATTGCCGCGCAGCATACGCGCCGCCAGGATGGGCACGAGTGTGCTCGATAGCAGGTATGCCGCAACCATGGAGAAGCCAACGGACAACGAAAGCGGAACGAACAATGCGCGCCCGGCGCCCGTCATGAAGAACGACGGAATAAATACCGCGAGAATGCACAGCATCGCGAGAAGGATCGGCAGCGCGGTTTCGCGCGTCGCGTCCAGCGCCGCGCGTGCGGAAATGACCCGCTGCGCGTGTTCGAGATGAAGTTTCTCCTGCCGCTCGCCGTGTTCGCTGTGCTTTCGGAGCCGGTGCGAGTGCGTATGAATGTTTTCAATGACAACCGTTGCCACGTCGACAAGCACGCCGACCGCGAGCGCAAGCCCGCCAAGGGTCATCAGATTCACAGTCTGCCCCGTGAGCCACAGTGCAAACACGGCCGACAACAACGACAGCGGTATCGTAACGATGACAATCAGCGAGCTGCGCCAGTCGCGTAAGAACAAGAGCACCATGAAGCCGGTCAAGACGGCCCCGAGCGCGCCTTCCGAAATAAGCCCGGTGATCGCGCGCGTCACGTACGGCGATTGGTCAAACTCGAACGATACCGAAACGTCTTCCGGCAATACCGCCTGGAACTTGGCCATGTTCTCTTTCACGAGATTGATGACGCTCATCGTCGACGCGTCGGCGCGCTTGGTAACCGGAATGAACACCGTCCTTCGGCCATTTACCAGCGCATAGCCCGTCGCGATGTCGGAACTGTCCTGGACGACACCGAGATCGCGGAGGTATACGGTTTGGGTGCTTCCTGTGCGGATGGGTACCGCTTCGAGGTCTTTGACGTTCTGCGCGATCGAGTTCATCGGCACCATCGGGATGTAGTCGCCGATACGCACATTGCCCGATGGGCTGATCGTGTTCGCCTGGCTAATCGCCGTGACGACTTCTTCGGGCGACATCTCGTAGGCGCGCAGCCGCTCGGCGTCGACGCGCACGACAATCGAGCGCTGGCTCGCGCCAAACGGCGGCGGCGCGGATACGCCCGGAAGCGTGGCAAATAGCGGGCGGACGCGATTGAGCGCGAGGTCCTGCATTTCGCCTAGCGAGCGCGATTCGCTCGAGAACACGAGGAAACCGACCGGAATGCTGCCGGCGTCGAATCGCGTGACAAACGGCGGCACCGTGCCCGGCGGCATGAACGCGCGCGATCGGTTCACCTGCGCCACGGTCTCGGCCATTGCCTGCGACATGTTGGTGCCGGGGTGGAATTGAAGTTTGATCAGCGCGACGCCCTGGATCGATTTCGATTCAACGTGCTCGATGCCGGTAACGTAGAGGAAGTGGTATTCGTAATAGTTGGAAATGTACCCTTCCATCTGCGCGGGGTCCATGCCGCCGTACGGCTGGGCAACGTAAATGACGGGGATACCCAGATCGGGGAAAATGTCGCGGGGCATGCGTTGCACGGCGATTATTGACGCCAGCATGAACGCAACGACGCTGACGTACACCGTCACGGGCCGCCGCATGGCCGAAGCAGCAAAGTTCACGCGGCCGCACTCCGATTCGGGATAACGACGTTCATGCTAACACGGTCCCCAAGGTGACTGGTTGCGAAAGTCATATACGATAATCGTAATGAAAGACAAAAACAAGATACTCGCCCGCGAAGTGCTCCTCGCGTTTTGGAAAGTCCACATCCTGCACCACGCCGGGGAGGGGCCCCTTGTGGGCCAGTGGATGCTCTCCGAACTGCGCGAACACGGCTACGACGTTAGCCCCGGAACGCTCTACCCCCTGTTGCGCCGCATGGAACAATACGGCTGGCTGCGCAGCAAAGCCGACGGCAGGCGCGGCGCGCGCGCAAGGCGGGAGTATTTTCTTACTACAGAGGGCCGGAAGGTCCTGAACCAGTTGCGCGATCACATCGCCGAGATGCACGGCGAAGTCGTCCGCGATGCACAGCGCAGCAGACTGCAGTCGCGAAAATGACCGCCGCCTGATCGACTTCTCGGCGCGACGCCGGTGTCCATCCGGTGGAGATAATCCTATTCGTGCGAGTTTTCGAGTTCCACGTGTCCCACCGTGATAGCCGGCGGGCTGGATTCTGGTCGCGACGGCGTCATGCGAAACCACGCGGAGAGAACTGATTGTCCTGGACGAGGAGCCGGTCCGGAGAGAATCGTGGATGAAGTCATCCGCGATTCGGCGACGAAGCCGTTGTGAGTGTCAGAGGCGAGAATAGCGTTTGGCGTGTACGAGATCATCGCTCGAATTGGTTGTGGCGGCCACGTCTCCCCGGCGTTCGTAATGTGAAGTTCGTAGAGGCCGGGGCTCGGGTTCCGGAGCTCGGCGGTAAACACAGTCTTGGGCGTGCGGCCGTCGCGGACGGCTTCGAGGGTTGGCCAGGGCCAGTTGAGTTCGTCCGACGCGACGGGCAGGCGAAACCAAACGTAGCCCGCGAGCGCGTGCGGCGGGTTCGCGCGGATGGCGCGGACCGTTGCTGCGATGTCGCCGGGATCGGTCATGACGGTGCGGACGCGTTGGCGGGAATTTACGACCGGCGCGGGGCCTTCGGCGACGATCGACACGAATTTGCCGTGCTCGTCGAACACAAACCGGTACCCGTAGGTCGGCAGCGCGAGATAGTACGGCGCGCCGATAGACGCCGCGCGGCGAAGGTAACCGGGGATGCGGCCCGTGTCGCACAGCGTGATGGGTTGGTCGAAGGCCGTGGGTTTTTCGAGTGAATGGACTTGGAGCACGTAGTACGTGAGGGTATCGATCAATTGCTCGAAGTCACGCCACTTCAGCCAGGTCGGCAGCGCCGTGATCGACATTTCCAGTTTCCCGTAGCGCGGGCGAAGCGCGTCCACGAGAATCTCGTACGACGCGAGCTTCGCGCTCGGGCAATCGTAATCGAGTTGAATGCCGCGAATCGTCGTTCCCTTTGTATTCGCTTCGGCAATCGCGGCGTCGAGTGTATCGGCAATGTAGTCGATGGCGCGTTCGCGCGCTTCGCCTTGCAGCAGGTCGCCCAACGCGGCGTTCGCGCGAAGGACGATGGTGACCGGCGAATGCGCCTTCGATAATGCGTTCCAGTCGGGATAGCCGCGTTGGAGGCGGAGTTCGCCGCCGGCCGCGTTCACTTCGCCGATAAGCACCATAAACGCGTTCGCTGTGGCATCCGCGAGACGCACCGCGTCGCGCACGTCGTCGTTCCACTGCAACTGCCAGACATAATACGCGGAAGGCACAGGGCGTGGCGGCGCGGGCGCGGGCGCATTCATCCACAACCCCGCAAGGATGACGGCGCTCAGCGAAACGGCAATCGTGAACCAAATCGCGTCTTTTTGGGATTGCGTCATTGGCGCTGAGTGTAAAGGACTTTGGGGCTGCGAGGCATTCTCGGCGTTCGACTGTCAATCCGATGAATACGCGCGCCCGCGATCGGGTTGCGCGATGTGTTAGGCGATGGACATTCCTGCGGCGGCGATAACGAGTTGCGCGATAAGTCCAATCGCAAAGCCGACGCCGATGTTCATTCCGAACCAGATGAGAAAATCGACTATGGTGAATTCGTACGACTTGTACAGGACGTAGAACGAGATGGCCAACCCGATACAGGGCAGAACGGTGTTCAAAAGCGAAAGCGCAACCGCCATGAACGCCACGTTGAGGAGATTATCAAGTACGACATCGTATGGCAGTTTCCCGGTGATCATCAGGGTAAGGTACAGCGACGCCGTGTTTGCGGCGACAATGAGCATAATGGCGATGACTACCAGGCTGACCAGAATGCGCTTCGCTTCCTCGGGTTGTATCGGCGGATCGAGTTCCGCCTGTTGCACGGGTTGCGCAGGTGTATCGGTTGCCGATTGCATCGGACCCGCTTCGCGTGCCGTCTCGACAGCCGGCGCTTGCTCCGGCGCGGCTTCCGGCGCGCCGCGCATCAGGCCCATCGCCAGCGGCAGCACGATCAGGACAACAGCGGCCGCGATGCCGCCGACGATCAGGTACTTCCGCTTCGACGGCGCGGGCGCTCTCATTGGTGGCAACGGCGGCGGCGCGCCATGCTGTTCGCCGAGCAGGTCGTCGAGCACGCCGGCGTGCGCGTCCTGGTTCAGGCCCGCGACCGAATACGCCTGCGGCTGGAGCGACTCTTCGGCTTCCGGCGCGTGCGACTTGCGGATGTACTCGCGCAATTCGAGCGCCCGCAGATCGCCACACCGCGTGATGAGGTCGTCGCAGATTCCGAGCGCTTCGTCCACCCGCCCGACCCGGCGCAGGCACCGCGCCAGCGGAAAAAGCACGTTCGGCGTGTTCGGGTACGCCTCGTCAAGCTCGATCAGACGGTCAAGCGCCTCCGCATAACGGCCATCGCGGTACAGCGAGTCGGCTTCTTTGAAGTGGGCTTCCGCGGTCCGGGCGTCCACAGCGAGCGTCCCTCTTGGCTAGTCCACTGGGCGCATTCGAGTGTGAAGCAGGGGGTGGGGGAAGTCAAGCGGGTAACGCGCACTTCGTCTTCTGTTCACGGTCCGCCGGTTTCGCGCTCGTCATTCGGAATCGGCAACCGATGAACAACTGCGACGGACATGCAAGAGCGCAAAAAAACGCCGCCCAAGCCGAATGGCGAAGGCGGCGGAATAATCGCCTGATTCGCGTTAAGCCGGTTGCGTTCCGGGGATCGGGACCGGACCTGTCGGATAGGACTTGCTGAAATCCCAGTCCGCGGGGACAATGCAAAGGTCGGACTTCATCGCGTCGTCCCATTTCACGACCTTGCCGGTGTACGCGGAGATGCGGCCGACAATCGCCATCATCGTGCTTTCCGCGACCTGGACACCTTCATTGATATACGGCACAACGCCGCGGACGCTGTTCGCGCAGTCGATGTGCTCCTGCACGTAAGGGTCTACCATCTTTTCTTTTCCGCTGCTCATCAAGTCGCGGCAGGTGCTGCGGCCCTTCGTGCCGATCGCCTCCTCGAACACGCCCCCGTCCGCGCCGCCCCAGTGGCGCGAAAAGCTCGACACGTGGACGCCGTTGGCGTACTCATAATCGCAGGAGAAGTTGTCCCACAGATCGCCGTACTTCGGATCGTTCGTCTTCCACGCGCGGCCTCCGGACGCGAACACCGACACGGGGTTCGCCTGCATGACCCAGTGGGCGATGTCGAGATTGTGCACGTGTTGCTCGACGATGTTGTCGCCGCAGACCCAGCAGTACGCGTACCAGTTGCGCACGCAGTTTTCGAAGTCGCTCCACTCCGGTTTGCGCGGGTGACAGAAGGGCAGCGATCCGCACCAGTACACGCGCATGTGTGTGATGTCGCCGATGGCCCCTTCGTGAATCTTCTGGATCGTTTCCTGGTAATCGAGGCTGTGGCGCCGTTGCGTTCCCGCGACAACGGTAAGTCCCTTCTCCTTCGCCTTCTCGGCCGCGGCGATGAACTGGCGAATGCCTGCCGGGTCGACCGCGGCGGGCTTTTCGGTGAATACGTGTTTGCCCGCGTTGATCGCCGCTTCGAAGTGTTTCGGGCGCGAGTAAGGCAGCGTCGCCTCGATCAGTATGTCGATGTCGGTTTCGAGAATGCCTTTGTACGCGTCGAGGCCGACGAAGATATTCTTCTTGCCGACGTCAATCTTTTGCGCAATCTTGCTGTTTTGCTTCAGGCTGTTCAGCGAACCCTGCAAGCGGTCCTCGAACAGGTCCGCCATCGCGACCAGTTTGATGTTCTGGTTCCCCAGCAGCGTCTGCCCCGCCGCGCCCGTGCCGCGTCCGCCGCAGCCCAACAAACCGACCTTCAGCGGCTTCTCTTTCGCCGCCGCGATGGGATCGGCCAACAACGTGGCCAAACCCGCGGCCGCCGTATACTTTGCGAAATCCCTGCGTGTCATTCCCGTACCCTCGCTCATAACACCCTCCTGCGTTCGCATTCGATAGTCCGACCACGTTGCGTCCGCACACACACCAAACGATTGGAAGTGCGCCCATTACCCCCGCGGCCCCCGTTCGGCCGCGCGAAGACAACCAGAATAGCATAAGACCGTGCAGGGCGCATCCGGCGGGCCATGCGATTTCGCCAGCTAATGGCCTGGCCTGAAACGCTCCGATTAGCGCCCTGGCCGGGCGCGTGCGGCGATCCGTACAATCTCATCGAGCGTTTCGACAATATCTTGATGAATCTCGTGGGCCGGAACGAGTTTTGCCAATTGATGGTATTCGGATTTTCGCATCTCGAGCGGCAAGCGGAGCTTCTTGCAGAAGGTGCGAAACACTCTATCGAGGAAATCGTCCGACGCCTTTATATCGTCAGACCACGGACTAGGCATGTCGAGGACTTTCAGCGCGTCAGACACTTCCCGAATTGCCGCCCGCATGGCCTCTTCTCTGGGTTCGCGCTCAGCGGCTGAAAATAAATCGTCCGCTTCATCCCGCCGCGCATATGCCAGCAGCACGTCTTCTGCACACAAATAGTTCTCAATTTCGCGTTTGGACCACATAGTTTCTACAAAGTCTTCGGTGGAAGATAGTGTGACTTCGAGCCGATCGAAGACCGCAATTCCTACCAAATTCGGTTTCGCCTCCCGCAGACCAAAAAAATGCGCTTCCGCGCGGCTTGGAAGATTCGAACTCACATAGTGGACGAACGGTCGCTCAAGGTACTTGCGCGCAGTGTGGCCAAGTGTGTCGGAGAACGCTTGAAGAATTGCCAAATCCGTCGGCCCCTCCAAGTACAAAACCCACCCCATTTGCTCGGCTTGATAGTATTGGTCAAACCCAATGTCCCGAAGCGACTTCAACACCTGAGTTCCACGATCGTCGATTCGATGGGGAGTACCGACGAATGCAATCACCGTATCCTTGCCGCAAGCTTCATTCAGAATAACTTCCGAATGGCTTGCCGCAATAATCTGAGAGCCTTGGGCGCCAGCCGTATTGGTCAGAAGTGTATAAATCTCTCGCTGGCGCAGTATTTCAAGATGGGCGTCAGGCTCGTCGAGAAGCAGTACCGTACCCGGATTGGAATACAAATGCGCCAAGAGCAGCAGCGTTTGCTGAAGACCGCGGCCGGATGACGAAATATCCAGTTGGATTCTTCGCTGCTTGTAGGCCATCGTAATCTCACCGCGCTCCGCGACATATTCCGGCGCGAGAAGTTCAATCCCGAACAGATCGCTCATGATTCTGCAGACGCGCCGCCAATCATTCCCCCCGTCGGTCTTCGAGTGAATCTGAAAACAGAGATTGCGCAAGACTTGTGCGGTCTGTCCCTCGCCGACCAGAACGTTTACTCTTCCAGGTTCCCACTTTGGCTCTGTTGCTGCAAGGCCTGACATGGGCGGCAGAAAAGCGACATTTACCTCGGCCGCTTCCGATGGCACCTCCATACGACCTGACCTCGAACCGTTGCCAATTCGTAGTGGCCGGCAATAAAAAGACTCATCATTGGCATAATCAAACTCAAATGCGCAACTCCACGGTTTGTCGCGCGTGACCCCACGAACTTCGATTTCTATTCGAATATTCGAGGTCTTCGGCTTCCTCTTTCCTTCGTCGTCGCTCCAGACGCGTTCTATATCGCGGACATGGAGGTCCCTCCACAATAAGTTCGAACCTGGAACGGGAATCGAAATTAGATCGCGCCGGTTGATAGTCACCCCTGGGCGTTTCTCAGGCGACGCCTTACCTTGCCGTTTTTCGTTCCATTTTCGAAGTCCGATATTCCATAAGGCCAGTGCTTGCAGCGCGGTTGTCTTGCCCGAATTGTTCGGTCCTATGAGTACGACGGCATTTCCCAACTCGATATCGGCGCGCTGGAAGAGCTTGAAATTTCGTATCGACAGGTGCGTCAACATGCCGACAGTTTGCCGGTATGGGGACGGGCATTCAAGGCGAATTGACGACTATTTACTTCCGCGCGAGGGCTTCCTCGATAAACAGGCTGAGCATCTGCGGGAAGGCGATCCCGGCGGCGGCGGCGGCCTGGGGGTAGAGCGAGGTTTCGGTCATGCCGGGAATGGTGTTGACTTCAATCCACACGGGGTCGTCGCCGTCGAGGATAAAGTCGCTGCGGCTGAACCCGCTGCACCCGATGACGTGGTGCACGCGTTCGGCAACGGCCTGCACCTTCTTCGTGACTTCGGGCGAGATGCGCGCCGGGGTGATTTCGTTGCAAGCGCCGGGCGTGTACTTCGCGTGGTAGTCGAAAAACTCTGAATCGACCGGGCAAATCTCGGTGACGGGCAACGCGCGCGGCGGGTCGCCGGGTTCGACATCGAGCACCGCGCATGTCACCTCGGTGCCGTTGATGAACTTTTCGATCATCACGAGATCGCCGTACATGAAAACTTCCAGCAGGCTCTTCTTGAAGTGCTCGACGTCCTTAGGTATCGCCATGCCAATGCTCGAACCCTGGCAGGGACTCTTGATCAAACACGGATAATCGAATTCCTTCTCCACGCGCGCGAGGATCGCCGCACGGTTCGCGTCCCACTCCTGACGCGTGAGCAGAAATTGATCCGCGACGCGAACGCCCGCCTGCCGCGCGACGGCCTTCGAGTGAATCTTGTCCATCGCGAGCGCACTCGCGGCGCAGCCCGATCCGGTATACGGCATTCCGAGTGCATCGAACATGCCCTGTAAGCGGCCGTCCTCGCCGAAGGGGCCGTGGAGCGCGATGAAGACGCAGTCAACCTTCAACTCGCGCAGACGCGGCAACGCGTGGTAGATATCGAGCAGGTCTTCGCCGGGAAATTTCCAGTGGCCCTCCTGCGTGATGACGACCTGCGTCACATCGTACTTGGCGCGGTCGATGTTGCCGCTGACCATCGCGCCGCTCTTCAGCGATACCTCGTGTTCAGAACTGACGCCGCCCATCAGGACGGCCACGTGCGTCTTCTTCATGCTCACTCCCGCTAACCCGCGAAAACCGGACGCGGTAGCATAGCATCCGGAAACGGGACACGCCATTGATCCGTTTTCCTGCTCGAAAAGTTTCGACGCGTCGCCGCCCACCGCCGGCGCACGGTGCAATCAATGTTGCATTGAGATACAGTGGATTCGGCGCACCGGCGGCTGCGGCAACTGTGCCGGTGTGAGAGGGGGGACCTCATGCACACAATCGCGTTCGCCGTGATGATCGCGGTGCTCACCCAGGCGCCTGAAGCGCCGTTCACGAATAGTGCGAAGGGGGCTCCATACACGCTCGAGCCCGCACCAAACTATACGTATTGCACCGAAGCGGGCGACGCCACGCAACTCACCGATGGTGTGTTTACGGCCGAACATTTCTGGACGCAACCGTCCACGGTGGGTTGGCAGCACGCGCGGCCCGTCGTGATCGTAATCGATCTCGGCGCGGACAAACCGATCCGCGGCGTCTCGTACACGACCGCCGCGGGAGTTGCGGGCGTGTATTGGCCCAGTTCGATTCAATTGTTCGCCGGCGGCGACGCGCGCGCGTTTCACTGGATTGGCGATCTCGTTACCTTGAGCGCGCGCAAACATGCGCCGCCACTCGGCAAGTATGCGTTGCACTGGTTCTGGACGGATGAGTTGAAAGCGCACGGACGCTATGTGGCGCTGGCGGTGCTCGCGGAACCCTACACGTTTGTGGACGAGATCGAAGTGTACGAAGGGGACGCGGAGTGGCTGTCGTCGCCGATGCCTGGCGAGGCGATCGACGATATCGCGGCCTACACGTCGCGCCTTGGAATGCGCGTGGCGGTGCAACGGCGGATTCAACGGGACATCGACGGCGTCCGCGCGCAAGCCGCGTCGGCCGAGGAAACCGTTCGCAACGCGGTTGCCGTGGAACTGGACGCCGTGCAGGGCGGGCTCGCCGATCTACCCGCGGCGTTCCCCGCCGGCTTCAAAGCGATCCTGCCGTTGAACGAGGCGCACGCGCGTGTGTTTCGGGCGCAAGCGCGGCTCTGGGCCGCGGCCGGCGCGGAACCAATCACCGTGTGGGGTGAACGCGCGACGCCGCGATGGGACTTCCGCACGCCCTACGATCGCCCCCAACGGGGCGATGCGCTGGCGCTGAGCATTCGCATGATGCTGAACGAATTCCGATCGGGCGCGTTTTACCTCGCAAATGCGACGCAAGACGATGTGAAAGTTACGATGCGCTTTGCCGGTTTGCCCGGCGGCGCCGCGCCACCGTACATCGCCGTGTACGAAGCTACGTGGACAGATACGCGCATGGGCGAGCCGGTCGAAGCTGCGCTCCCCCCGGCCAGGCGCGACGGCGATTCCTACTCCATTCACGTTCACTCGGGTCTCACGCGGCAAGTGTGGTTGACGGTACATTCCAAGGGCATCGAACCGGGCACGTATTCCGGCACAATACAACTCGAATCGAACTTGGGCGCGCGCGAAGTTCCGATCGAACTCGCGGTGTATCCCATCCAATTCCCCGATCGGCCGCGCCTGCACTGCGGCGGATGGGACTACACCGACCAGCCGTCCATGTACGGCGTGACAACGGAGAACCGCGAGCCGCTCGTCGCATTCCTGAAAGAGCACTTCGTGGACTCGCCGTGGGGCGCCAGCCAGGTGCTGCCGTACGGCAGCTTCGACGCCGACGGGAACATGACCGCGCCGCCGGACACGAAACACTTCGACGAATGGATCGCGCGGTGGCGCGGCGCTGCGCAGTACTGCGTGTTCGCAGCCGTGTCGAACCATCTCGCGAGCATGCCCGCGGGAACGCCGCCGTTCGATAGCGCCGCGAAGGCGTGGTTTGCGTTCTGGGCAGACCACATTCGCGCTTCGGAGCTGAAACCCGAGCAGTTCGCTGTGCTGCTGATGGACGAACCGTACGAGCCGGAGCACGACGCAGCGATTGCGGCATGGGCGAAACCGCTCCGCGAGGCGAATACCGGAATCCGGCTGTGGATCGATCCAACCCACCGCACCATGGCTGTCACGGAATCGGCGAGCATTGCGGCGTGCGACGCAGTGTGTCCAAACCGGCAGATTTTCTACCAGGCCGAACAACCGTACCGGGAGTTCTTCGCGTCGCTGCCGGGCAAGGGAAAGTCGCTCGAATTCTATTCGTGCAGCGGGCCCGTGCGCGTGCTCGACCCGTATTCGTACCACCGGCTGCAACCGTGGGATTGCTGGCGCTACAACGCAACGGCTTCGTACTTCTGGGCGTTTGGCGACACCGGCGGCGGCTCGGCGTGGAACGAATACGCCGCAAAGGGTACCTGTTACACACCATTGTTCCTCGATGCGGCATCCGTCACGACCGGCAAACACATCGAAGCGATGCGCGAAGGAGTCGAAGATTACGAGTACCTCGCAATCCTGGACGAGGCCGTGACCGCCGCGAAAGACAAGACTACAGATCCTGCCATCGTCGAACGCGCACAAACGCTGCTGCGCGAGACGCCTGCGCGGATCACCGACGCATGCTTCGCCAACAAAGGTTTCGAATGGAAAGCGCCGATGGACCGCGGCGAGGCGGACCGGGCGCGCATCGAGATACTCGAAATCCTGCAGTTATTGGGTGCGGCAACTCCAAAACCCTGATGACCGAACTAAACGACCCGGTGCCCGGCGCCTGTCAAGACCTTCGCTAATCGTACCGTACCATGTGACAACCGAACGACGTAGCCAACCACGTGGCAGCCTGCTGCCTCAAGCAAGAATCTACTCGAAGCGAGCAGCCTGCCTGCCTGTTGACGCCCGCCCGGCCCTTTGCTAGACTTCCTTCTTCCCCTTGTGGGCGGTTAGCTCAGGTGGTTAGAGTACTTGCTTGACATGCAAGGGGTCACTGGTTCAAGTCCAGTACCGCCCACCATCTCGTAACTCGCTCCTATACAATCGGTTACGTGTCAGATCGTCCGGCGTCTGTTTTCCTACTCCTTTTGCCGAGAACCGGCATCGATTGTCAGAGTCTGTCAAGTTTCTCTTCCTGGGTGATCTACTGATACGAACGCTGCGTGTTAACTCGCATAATGTCTACGCACTTCGTGGTACTGCGTTGCTTCGAATCACTGTCTTAGCCGCAGCCACGCCCACAATCATTCCGACTTGTTGCCACAGCTACACCACGCCGATTGGTATAGCATTCGTGCCGAGACTCAGCGGGGTTATCTCTTCACACATACAAATCACTCCGCCCTCGCCCACTGGTTTTTTCAAGCGGTCCAAGACAACGAAAGCCTGGACCCACTCTCGCTTGGGTGTTGCACTTCGTTTGACCTCCACCGGGTAGAGCGTTTGATCCTGCTCGATTACGAAATCGATTTCCTTGGTGTCTTTGTCCCGGTAGTAGTAAAGGTTCGGTGTGCGCATGCGGTGCCACCAACTCTTGAGAATCTCCGTGTACGCAAAGGTTTCGAAGAAAGCGCCGCTCATTGCGCCGGACGCCAACGTCTCCGGCGATGACCACTCGGTGAGATACGAACAGAGCCCGGTGTCCAGGAAATACAACTTGGGTGTCTTGACCAATCGCTTGGTGACGTTGGAATGGTATGGTTGAACCAACGCCACTTGAAAGCTCGCCTCCAAGATGGAAAGCCATGCCTTGGCGGTCTTCACGCTGACGTCGACATCGCGAGCGAGTTCGGAAAGATTCAGCATCTGCGCGGTCCGTGCCGCGCACGCTTTGATGAACCGAACGAACGACTGCTGATCGCCGACCTGGGTCAAGTCGCGTACATCGCGCTGAAGGTAGGTCTGAAGATACGAACTGTAGAACAGATCACGGTCACGCACCGAACCCGCGTGCAACGCAGGATACGAACCCATCCAGATCAACTTGTAGATGGAATCGAGTTTCGACGCAGCAGCGGTCGCGGCTCGTTCTTCGAGGGCATGCCGGGTCGGAAGAAAGGGACCGGCAACGGGTTTCCTGCGATCAAGTTCCCGTCGGGAGAAGCCCAGCATGCGTACAACGGCGACCCTTCCCGCGAGGCTCTCGGTGATTCCTTTCATCATATGGAACTGCTGCGAGCCGGTAAGCCAGAATGCCCCGGGCGTTCGGGACGTGTCCGTCTCCATCTTAATGTATGGAAGCAGGTTTGGCGCATACTGGATTTCGTCAATTAGGGCCGGGGGCCGGTATCGCTGGAGGAACAACCTTGGGTCCTCATTGGCCAAGGACCGCAGGGTCAAGTCATCCAGGGTGACGTAGCGGCGGTCCGTACCACACAGGTGACGGAGCAGGGTGGTCTTCCCCACCTGCCGCGGGCCGGTGAGCAGGACGACCGGGAACTGGGTTGATGCGTCTATGAACGCCGATTCGAGGTCCCTGTGAAAGTACATGCATGTCGTCCAATTTGGATATTAAATCCAAAATAGCCGAAGTTGCTAGGGATTGCAAGTGGCACGGTTCGAGTAATAACGAGGAGGGCAAGTAAGACCCAACGCCCCGGGGCCTCGTTGAATGTCCGTGCTGCGTGCGGCGGGCATGATCCGTGAAATTTCTCCACCAGATCGATAAATTGCAGGGCTGGTTTGACGACAATGAGTACTGGGCAGACTGGCTACGTCTGATTCGGACTTCTGGTCACCTTCTTCCCCGAAAGGCCGATTCCACTAACTGTCGTTTCCCAGCGACAGCAACAGCCGCCCGTAACCGGTCAGTGTGAGTAACGCTCACAAGACCCTACAGTCTGAATGGAATCATGCCAAGACGCAGGGCAAATCCTCCGGAAGAAATCCGTTCGCTGGTATAGAACGGCATACCATTCCCCGAATTTTGGACAAGAACTACCTCGACAAGGAACAAGTAGGCGCGCATCTTGCCCGAAGACACGTGCTCAAAGACCAATATCTGCGAGACCTATGCCGGACGGCCCGGCTTCGGTTTTGTTCGCTTTCCGGCGATACGGGCCACGCGGCAGTCGTGAATCACGAACTGCACCCGGCATGGTGGTCGGGCGGCCCTCTTGCAGAATCAGGCGAAGTGCCGAATGAACAAGGCTTACCGTGTAGTCATGAGCTGACAAATCAAGACCGCGCGCGCAAGTTTGTTCACTGTCGCAGACAAACGATCCCGGGCTCCGGGCCAAGCCCATAGTGCGAGTGATTTCAATTCATTACCGGTTACCGGCGCGTCAAACTTTCGTCAGCGATCGTACGAGGCTGCTTTCGATTGCGTAGGGTTCTACGCCGGCGTGGCAGAGCTTGTCTGCGATTGCCCCCATTTCCTTGTGCGAAAATCCCGCCGCCAGGGCCTCACCAACGACCTCGTATAGTTTTTCGATGACCTGCGTGCGTACAGCGGAGCGGCACCTGGCCTCGGCGCCCTTTTGGATGTATATCCCCATTCCACGCCGCGTGTAGACGATGCCCATGACTTCCAAATCCCGGCACGCCTTCGACACGGTATTCGGGTTCACCTCCAACCGCTCGCTCAGTTCCCGCACGGAAGGCAACTGGTCATCCGCTTTCAGTTTGCCCGCGGCGACGGCGAAGCGCACCTGGTTCTCTATTTGCACATACACGGCGACACTACTATTCAGATTGACTTTTTCCAGCATCTCAGGGCCTCCCATGCCAAACTTGGCGACACGCGGGTATCCTCCGCCAACTAAACACATATCTCCACGGCTGCGAGTCTATCCAGCAATTCGTTGTACACGTGGGCCTGGCAGTAAACATTGGAGCACACCCGGCTCGGATTTAGTTTGGCGAGCACGGTCCGCCTTTGCTCACTACTCCAAATCTCCGTCAGGCGCGTGTGCCGCACGTTTCCAATCTCCCACTTCGCCTCACCGCGCCACTTGGAACAAACAAATACCGCTCCCGTCCCGGCTATCGTCGTGCCAAACGCCTGGGCGTGGCAGCGGAAGTATTCCTTGCGTTGCAGCGATTCGTTTGGATAGTCACCGGCAGCGGCCCAAGTGTCCCCAACGCTTACGAGGAAGTCTTTTGTCGCATATGCGGAAGTCAGGTCAAGCTGCCGGCGCAGTTCGTCCGCATCCCGGATCGGTAGCACCCGTCCGGTCATCGGATGTTGCGCCGGGCGTATCCGAATGTACGAGCAGCCACAGCCGCGGGCTATCCTGGCCGCCGCCTCTATCTCTCCTACGTTGCGATTCATCACCAGGAACGAGATTCCAACGCGCCCGGGCATGCGACGTGCCAAGCGCGACACCCGCGACACGACCGTATCGAGCGTAATACCCTCGGGGGGATGGTGCAGCGCGCCGTAGGTATCCCGCGAACCCGCGTCTAGACTGATCCGTATCCAGGAGCAGGTGTCGGCGATGCAGTCCGCAATTACATCTGTAATCAGGCTCCCGTTGGTTACAACGCCAACCCGGATACCTCGTGTGCGCAATCCTTCAATTACCATGCAGAAATGCGGCGAAGCGGTTGGCTCACCACCACCGATGAGCGAGACGTCGCGCACACCGAGCGCGTGCATATCGTCCAGAAGCGCCAGCAATTGGGTAGCGTTCAAGCCGCCACGGTTGAGCTGGCCCCGCGCCAAGTCGCCGCAAAACGTGCAGCGATAATTGCACTCCGTGGTTATGTCCAAGTCCACCTGCAAGGGCCGGGTGTCGCCATATTGGAGATACTCCTGCAACCGGTCTTGCACCTCCGGCGTATCAAATCGCGCTTGAGCGTCGAAGGGATCATCCATGGCTTACGATCCATCTGGCCATACGGTACGCCGAAGACTGGCGCAGGTACTGGATCGCAACGAGGGGCTGCGCCCGTTCAAATACGGCGAAGACTCGTTGAAGCTGACCCTCGCAACCCAGGCAAAACAGCCGGGACTCCGGGCGGAGCAACCGGCGTAACTCCCGGATTCGCACCTTGTAATCCTGTGAATTCTCCGCTCCGTCCGTCGCTTGCGCGCCCAACCGGCAGGCTTCAACGAACTGCAAGGCAGCACTCTTGAGGCTCAGCGCGTTCGCTTCATGGGCCACGTGGCCGTATTCGCCCGCCATCAGCGCAAAACACGCCAAGACGCCGTCCCGGGCCTCCGCTCTGGACAGCGTAGATGGAGCCAAATGGAAGCAATTGGGTGTCGGCGGACAAAACCGGAGCGGGTCGGTTGGACCATAAATCGTGAGCGAAACAGGTCTGCCCAGGAACGAAACCAGGTGTTGGACCGACGTGTCGCCTGAAATAACCAGGTCAAACTCGCTGAGCGACTCCATGAAACAGCCAAGCGACTGCGGCGGCATTAGGTCGATTCCGGGATGCCCACTCGCGATTCGTTCGGCTACCGACGCTTCACGCGAATTCATGCCCGAGGATACCGTCACCGAAGCCCCGTTGCGTACGAGGTCCTCGGCGAGATCGCTCCAGCGCGCAGCGGGCCATTCCTTATACAACTGCGCGGCAGCGGGACAAATCAAGACGCGTCGGCCGCGCGTCCGGGAATCCCGGGCATCCACGGAATCAAGATTCGAGAGCGCCTCCCAATACTCGTCGCGCGTACACACGCCAATATCCGCGAAGAGCGAAAGAAACTTGTGCGCCTCGCATACGGTCACGCGACACGACTCGAGCGGTATTTCGCCGCGCCTGTCCGTGTCGGCATAAAAGCAGCGGTACTGCATGAGCTGGCCGCCCGCGGCAAAGGCGATGGGTTTCCCCGCCATGGACAGCGTGTCCAGGCTTCCGGGGAAGTATCCGACGATCGCAACGTCGAACTGTCCCACGTATTCGGATATCTGGTGCGCCGAGTTAGGGTCCAGCGGCACGAATTCGGCGCCGGTGATCCCGCTGCATTCCCAAAACTCCGGGTAGCTTGTCAGGACACACAAGTGCGCGTCCGGGAATCGGCGCTTCAATAGCCGGACCAGCGGCACGCACATGCACTGGTCGCCGAGTCCGAGGCCCCAACCGGGCGCGAAGAGTACGGACTCGGGATTAATGTCCGCTGCCAGCGGCCGCAACGCCGGCGGAAAGATGCGGCGCAGAAAGTCGGCGTCGCTATGCTGCTCCGTGACGCTCATTTTGGGCCGATCAAGAGCGGGACGCTAAGCGTTAGCGTTTCGTTGTCCGCATTCGCGGAAATCGTGATCGTTCCGGTCGATCCGGTGCGCCGGCGGTCTGGCGGAACGGTCAGCCGGACCGTGTGGCGTTGGGCCCTCACGTCGCGTTCCCAATCCACGGTCGCTCGGTCTGGCGGATCCACTTTCACGTCGTCCAGAAGGAAGGGGGCCTCATCCGACTTCGCCAACTGGAGCGCAACCACAGCGCTGTCCCCGTCGAACAACGCCGTTGGAGGGGAAACGCGCACCCGCGGTATGCCGGTCAACACGATCGGGACCTTCAAGACGGCGATTCCCGTCGAGTCCTGCGCGACTTCCAGAGTGCCCCGAACGCGCGCATCGCCCGGATATCGGCCCCGAACGCGAACGCGGGTGGTCTCGCCGGCGTGAACCGAAAGGTGCTGCGAGTCCAGGTCAAGGTACTGACCCGCCGCCCCGGTCAGCCTGAACCGTCCGTCAAAGTTGGCCACGTGTGCGTTCTTGATCACCAGCGGTCTTTCCACCACGTCCTTGGATTCGTCGCATTCCAGTTGGAGCGTCTGCACGTCGGATTGCAGGAGCGGCGCAACCTTTCCCGTTATGTGAAGCGTGGCGACCGCGGTCTTCGTGCTCGGACTCGTGAAATAGACATTGGACGAGATGCGATCGTTGGCGACACTGGGGGAGACGACGACGTTCAAATCAATCCGGCCCCTCTTCGGCAGGGTAAACGTCGAGGGCTCGACGCGAACGCAGCCGCAGTCCCATCGGGCCAGCAGCTCGATCGCATGCCCCGAGTTGTTCTGTATCGTCGTCGTCGCCGCGCGAAAAGACGACCCGGCGACCACAGTCCCCACGTCTATCGTGGAATCGGAAACGCGTACCGGATTGGCGTCGCCCGATCGGAACGCTGCCACGAGCGCAAGGAACGCCGCGCAGACCGACACGGCGGCGGCCTTAGTTATTTGTCGCGGACGTGACATCGGGCCCTTTCACTACCTCCTTGGTAGCGCCGTCGATTACTTTGGCGGCTTTTTCGAGGTTGGGCGTAAAGACGTATTCCGGCCGCTCGGCATCGATATCGAACGCGGTGACGGTCCATGTCGTGGTTACGTCGCCTCCGCGCGATGCGTGGCGCACCTCGGTGCCGCTCTCGGGCCGCAGCATCCCCGAGGGCCCGGGCGTGAACCGAAATTGGCGCGACAGGACACGGCCGTTCCCACTGTAGAACTCTTCGCGCAGCGCGAGGTTGCCGGCGGTTTTGGCGATCCAGCAGTTGACCCTTCCCGAGCCGAACGGAAACTCGACCACCTCGCATGGCTGTCCATCGAGGTCCTCCGAACGAAGCATCTCGAAGCCGCCCGCCATGCACTCGGAAATGGGAATATTGGCATAGGCTCGGCCAAAGAGCACCGGGTGCGACGTGCCCGAAAATGGCCAGCGGGTGTTAACCTCGATCGTTTGTCCGCCTTCCCGATAGTCCAAATAGAACGCGCGTTCTCCGTCATACGTGTATACGAACTGCGGATTCTCGCCCGGCTCGGACGACGAAATCAGCTCGCCGTCCAGCCAGCACTTGCTCTCCTGCTGGGTCGCTACGGCAATCTTTTGGTCGTCCACCCACCAGTCCTGAACATTGAGTTGTTTGTAAACCTCGCCTTTCTTATTTGTGGGCACCACCAACGCCGACGCCGGCCCTTCCACTTCCACGCGGACCGTTGCGTGCAGCGCCTTGGTCTCGACCGACTCGCGATTGCGTATCGATTGCAGAAGCAGTTGTTTGGCGAACGATGGCTCCTGCGCGGCGCTGTGCAGCGTGGCCAGTAGCATCCACGCACATCCCATGAAATGGCGCGGAATCCGTTTTCCTCGGACAATCGTCATTGCGGTGTGCATTGTGTCGGTCCTGAAGGGTTTGTACCTGCATCGATGTACGGGTAGGTGTAGGTTGAACATCCGCCCTCGCCGACGCACGCGCCCATGTCGCAGTACCCTTCGGAGCATACGCGATACGTCGTGTAACAGCCCACGGTCTTGGTCACATCGCATGGCTCGCTCGAGTCGGAGTTTGGCGGACAATTGACGTCGTTCCACACATCCGGCCGGCCGAAGTATAACTCGCATCCGCCCCCGGCGATACCCACGCACGTGTCCGTGCAACGTGCGCAGTATTCATTGGCCGATGAAATCGAGAATCCGGTAACCAGGGCGATCGCGAGGACCACCAACGGCGCATAACGGGGTAATAGTTGTCGCATCGATATTCTCCCTTGTTCACAGTTTGGCATGGGTATCGCCGGAACCGATGGCATTCAGGGACGCGCGCAGCCCCTCCACGTCCGGATTCGCGGCGCCCGACGGCGGCTGGAACCGCATCCGCTCGATCTGGGCCGCGAAGAACGAGGTGACGGGATCGTTTATCGTGGCCACGACCGACTGCCGAAGCGGCGTCAGGTGAAACTTCGGGGTCAACTCCGCAAGCACCGCCGCGGACGTTAACCAACGCACAAAAGCCCACGCCGCCGCCTCCTTATCCGGCGGGCCGGGTTTGATGGCCAGAACCGTCGTGTCGAGCGGCGCGATCGCGCCCGATCCCGGCACCGGGACGAGCTTCCAGTTCTCCGGTCCATCATGAAGCTGGAACGATGTTCTACCCGCGTCGTCGTCATGCACGAATCGGACCGCCGCATCGCGCCGCAATTCAAGCGCCCGCGTCAGGCGCAAACGGTCAAAGAACAGGGGGTTCGCGGAATGCAGGCCGTTCACGACGGATAACGCTCCCTCCCAGGCCGGCGTACCCGGCCGCAACGACGCCGCATCTGACGGATCGCCGCCCAGGTCCAGGAACACGCATTGCCACACCGTGAACGGGGTCATCCCGCACAACATCGAGGTGTAGTCCGGGATCGAGTCTCCGTTGAAATCGCGCACCAGGGCGCTTTGCGAGTTGATCAACCCCTGCCACGACTGAACTTGCTCGCCGAACGCGGTCGCATCCGCCTTGCGGGCGTCAACGGCCAGGCCCCACGAGCGGACCATCAGCGGGACGGCCCAAATCCGATTGTCACGGGTAACGGAATCCCACACGTTTGGGTAGAAGTCGTCTTTCTCGAATGCCGGTTCCTGCACATTCGCGGAAAGGTCGAGACATAGTCCGCGCTCGACAAGAATGCCCAGTATCGACGCCCGGCCAAACTCCGTGCCGGGAACGAACATGATGTCGCCAAGATCCTGGGCATCGACAGTCGTTGCATTAAACGAAGCGAGCCCGGGCGTGACGCGGACCGTGACGCCCGGATGCGACGATTCGTACATGGTGGCGACTGTCTGCAACGACCAGCGGACGTGGGGGCGCAAATCCCAGGGCGGCGGCCCGAGCACGAGTTCCGTCGCGTTTGCGCCCAACACGAAAAAGGCGCAGAGTACGCACACGCGGAGACATTTCCACCCCGTCGGCGTTCCGACACTTCGCGCAAGTCCTTGTGGATAAGGCATGAGCATCTCCTAGCACCTCAAAGTAATACACCGGAGCACCACGTATCTGGATACACACTGTACTACGTACTATACAATTTGTCAACCCCCTTTCGCCCGTCCTGCGCGCGGTTGCGCCGAGATTCGGGCCGGGGCCGGTGGTTTTCGCCGGCCTGGGGCGAACGCGTACCCCCTCGGCGATGGCGATAAACCGCAGCCGGCATTCGGTTTACGAGATTCCTGGGGAAACCTCACGTTGCGGAGGCGTCGATTGCCTATATGAGTAAAGCAAATGAAAGTAAGAAATCGGGACCGCCAGTGAAGTCGGATGCGGAATTGGTGCGCCAAACCTTGGGTGGCGAGCGGGCTTCTTACGACGAACTGGTGCGTCGCCACTACAAGACCGCCCTAGCGGTGTGCTTTGGAATTACCGCCAATCGCGAGGACAGTCAGGACCTTGTCCAAGATACCTTCTTGCGCTGTTTCGAGCGGCTGGCGGAAGTACGGGAGCCGGAAAGGTTCTCCCACTATCTGGTGACCGCGGCCCGGCACGCGGCCCTGAACCTGGTGAAGAGGCGAAGACGGTTGCAGCAAAAAGCGTCCACAATTCGCGAACTGTACGGCGACGACTTTCGCTCAAGCGAGTCGGGCGCCGGTGAAGCCGTGAATACCGAAATGCGCGAGGCGATTCGGCGGCAGCTTCAGCGGGTCCCCACGAAGTCGCGCGAAGTGGTTTGCCTGTTCTACTTCGACCAACGGCCAACGCCGGAAATCGCCGAGTTCCTCGGAATAAGCGAAGCGGCCGTGCGGAAGCGGCTTGAATACGGGCGGAACAGCCTGAAAGCCGCTTTGGAAAAAGAGATCGAACCGGCCATCCAAGATGACAAACAACGTAACGCACACCTTGGCATCGTGCTGGCCAACTTGCGGACCGTTCCGGTGCAGCCCGCGCGGCAGGAGGTCCACCAGACGCAGTGGCCCCGGCGCAGGGCGGCCGCCGCGTTCGCGGCCATTCTCTGCGGCATCGTTGCGCTCTTGCTCGCGCCGCGGTATTGGCCCACTCGATTCGACGCGAATACCGCGGTGCCACCGCCGCGTTCCGTTCCACCGGAAGAAACCCGCGGCGCGGAGTCTCCGCTTCGCGCGCTCGACGGCAATCGCACCGATGCCGGACCCTCCAGTGGACTTTCCGCTGACGCAACCGCAAATACCGGGATTGCAGGCAGAGTCGTCCGCATCGGGCCACCACCATACGCGCTCAATCCTGCGCAACTGGCGTTCCTGCGAGACGTCGCTTCGAGCCTCGCGGATTCGCTTGAAGCAAGATTCGAGATCGGCTCGGTCGAATCCGGCGCAACCAGCAGTGCGGTTGGATCGGACGACATTGGCGATGTGCTCTTGTTGGACAACAATGCGATCGCCCCGGAGCGCTCTTTGCTCCAATTCCACCTTCAAGGGCAGCTACTACCGCTGACGGAGTTTGTGTCCGATCCGGAATTTGATATGGAAGACTTTTTCCCGAACCTATGGCGGGCGGCTACGATTGAAGGCGAAGTGATCGGCGTGCCCGTACTCGTTCGCTCCTGGGCATTGGCCATCAACACGAACTACGTTGACTTGGACCCTGCCACACTTGCTTCCGGCAACTGGCCGGCCCTCTTTGAACATCTCGCATCGCGACTGGACGCGGACCGGCAGACGGGACCCACGGGCGGCAATTACCTCGAAGTGCCTGCGAGTTGGCTCTGGGACTCGATCTTGCTGGAGGCGGGCGGTGGATACGACGATCCAGCCGTCGTCCAGTCTGCCGCCTGGCAGTCTACCCGCCGCGAGTTCGAACGGCTATACGCGAGCTTTCCCTCAATGCTTCCGACTACGACGGGAAGACCGCAAACCGCCATGCCGAGGTACTTTCAATTGGTGACGGATGGGTTGTCCGGGCGATCGAGCCTCAACGCGTTGCGGGAGCAGGACGATGCGTGGGCGGTCATCGCACCAAGCGCGCCAACCAGCGTCGTTGCCTCGGATTTCACGCTGGCGGCGATTCGCCGTAGTACGCCCGAGGCCGAATTCCTCGCGTGGGAGTTCATCAAGGAACTGGTCTCGAAGGAGCGGATGGCGGAACTTGCACGCCAGCACCAAATAACGCCGTACCGGGAGTCGGTGGCGGCGCAAGTTTCAGACCCGGACGTGCGCGTATTTACGAATCAGGTAAGGGCGATGGTATTTCCGAAACCAAATGACGTGGCTGCGCGGAATTTGGCGGAAAGCCATCGCCAGATTGAAGAGACCATTGGGCTGAACGAATAGCAATTCTGGGGGACAAACAGATGATTCCGGTGTCGGTGCGCGGTGAACTACCGGTGACGAGTCAGGTTGCCGCCTGGGTCAACACAAAGCAAGAGAGATTTCACTTCGACCTCTCGTATCCAAGGCATGACCTTGTCCTGCATGTGACCGATGAGACGTATCACGGTCTGTTTCGGGTAAGCGATTCTAGAAACGTCCACGTATCGAATTGGCAAGCCGACGGCCTTCAGTTGTACGCCAATTTGTGCGCAGGGGAGCTACTCGGGCTGTCCGCGTTGCTCGGGCTGACGCAGGCACGTGCGTTGGCGTTAAACGATTTCCTTCGCCCGGAAGACTTTCTCCATCCGTCGCAACCGTGGTGCCTGTTTTCCACGCATCCGATGAAACAGGACTTTGCGGAAGTTCTTGATGCACCGGCCCTATGTCAAGGTTGTGTTGACTTCTATCGCTGCATCCAACTGGAGCCGGAGACCGAAACGCTCCAACATGTAGTCTGCAAATTGAATCGGTGTCGCGCGACGCGACAGGGAGCAAACGGCACAAAATGAAGACGGAGAGTTGGCCCTCGGGCAACATCCCCGTCACATGGAAACGCGCGGACGGCGCGTATTCGTTTACTTCGAAATGGTGAATAGGAAAGTCGCGCGCCTGTCGGCCTTTCGTGCTCGTGCTCGTGCTCGTGCTCGTGCTCGTGCTCGTGCTCGTGCTCGTAATCGTAATCGATCTCGTAATCGAGTATTTGGCTTCGTGGGTACACGTCGCGTGTAGCGGCGGCTTGTGTACTTGGCGAGTCAAAGCAGAGCTTTTCAAGAGCGCGTTCCCAACTGGAAAGTTGGGAACGAGAAAAAACGAGAAGTACTTGATTACGATTACGAGCACGATTACGAGCACGATTACGAGCACGATTACGAGCACGAGCACGAGCACGAAAAGCCGTGATTCGCGATCGTGACATGGGCAAGCCAGCTCGCGAATTACTCCTCCGCCACGATCGTCACCGGTCCTAGCAATCCCGAAGGGATCAACGAATCCTCCGCGGTCCAGTGCCGCCACGTCGCAAAGGTGACGCGGCCAGTCGGGCTCTTTCCGTTCTCGAGCACCCACTGCGGCCACTGCTTCAGCGTGCCGCTCTCATCGCGCTCGCTGTCCGCGGGCAAACGTTCGTCGCCAATCATGCGGTTTGGCCACAGGTTCACCACGCGCACCTCGAGCGCGTTCTCGCCCGGTCTTGCCGCATCGCCGATCGCAATACGGAACGGTCGCTTCCAAGCAATGCCAAGTTCCCTTCCATTCAACCGGACAGATGCCATCGCTTCGACGCGTCCCAAGTCGATGTAGAGCGGACGACGATTCTTAAGCGCCGATTCGGGAATCTCGATCGTCTTAGCATACGTCGCCGTGCCGGAGTAGTACCGGATACTCTCGTCGGACCGTTGGGACCAGTCCACCAACTCGTCGAACGTCACCGGTTCGCCGCTTCCTCCGCTCGACCGATCGAACGTTACGCTCCATGGACCGGCGATTGTTTCAATCACGTTGAGCGTTGGGAAATCGGCGCGATCCGCCGCTTTTTGCGCGCGCTTCGGATCGCGCGGGCCGAACACGATAAAGTAGCTTTCGAGCGGATCGAAGCGAAGCGAGATTACGGATCGACCATCGCCGGTCGGCGACAGACCGTTCAACGTCCGCGCGCGGCCCGTCTCGGGATGCCACAACTGCGCGTCCATGTTGTCGACGCGAAACGTGCACGCTGCCGTGACCGCGTCCTGACTGCCGTTGGTCACAAAGTAGACATCGTGGGCCTCGAGCCGGCGATGGACGTAGTCCAGCGGCGCGCTTGCTTCGAAGTCGGGATGCACGCCCATCGCGCGCAGCAACGACTCGATCTGCGCCGAGTCCGGATACGGATCGATTCGATCCGCCTTCTTGCCCACGTCTTCCCACGGCGCGATTCCAAACAACCCGAGATCGTGAACGGCCGTCCACTTGCCCGCGTCGGCATCCGTCGACGATACCCACTGCGCGTCCGTGGGCACCGCCACGTCCGAGCCGTCGCCCAGATGGATCAACAACACCCCGACAAGCCCCGCGGCGTTCGGCTTTCCTCCTTTGTTTTCGGCGGCGACAGCAATCACATTTTCGCCGGGCCGCAGCAACGACGTGACGTCCATCGCATACAACTCGTTTAGAGTATCGCCGTCGCCCGCCGGCAAACCGTTCACATGCAATTCAAACGCGTTGTCCGCCGTCATCACGACGCGCGCATTCTTTGCGACGGCGTTATCCGGCAACGAAAACACGCGGCGGAAATAGCGCTTTCCCGGCGGCGGCGCCGTAGCCGGATCGGCTTCGCGGTGCCAAATCCAATGCGCTTGTGCCAGCGCATCGCGAGGATTATCGGTGGATGCTGCTGTTTGCGATGCGTCTTGTGGTAATACGACGTGGCCCGCGGACGCGCCCCAGATTTCGGCGGCCAGTTGCTGCACTTCCGCGTCGCACTCGGGATACTTCGTCAAGCTCGGCGACGTGCGCGGCGGCGCGCCCACCACCGCGACGCCCGCAGCGGCAATCTCGCCAACCTTCCGCAATAGCGCCGGCGTCATCGTCTCGGCTTTCGGCAGCACAAGCAGCCGATACCGCGCGCCGTTCGGCAGCACCAGTTTTCCCTGTTCCGCCTTGACGCGCGTGAGCAAGGCCTCCGGCGTGCATCCGTCGTGCTTGTATCCCTTCGGTGCGGGATCGGGCGCTTGAAAAACGTTCGGCGCTCCTTCGGGACTGAGATAGAGAATGTCGGACACGAACCGGCCCTGCCGCAGGACATGCTGGCAGCGCGCAAGATATTCGTGCCAGGGCCGCGAGAATTCCCACCAGGTTTCCGTCCGCTCGTAATGTAGTCCGTGCGGACCCAGGCTCAAACCGGGCCGAATATTCGAGTAGGGCTGGTGAATGTAGCGATGGATGACGAATCGGTTCACGCCTTCGCAAAACGCCCAGTCGCCCTGCGCCTTGATCGTGCCGGGATGAAACAACCAGCGATCAATCGATGTAAATGCTTCCGCTGCGACGATCGGTTTGTCGTACACGTGCGCGACGGACGTCGCCTCGTGCACGCTGTAGCGCGTGTCGAATCCCTTGCTCCAGAACTCGCACATCGGCACGTCTCCGGTCGCCCCGAGCGACATGTCGTCGCACGGCGTCATGTCGTAGGGCTCGACCGAAAACCACAGACCTTCGTCATGCGCCAGTTCACGCAGGCGCCGGCCGTGGTTCTCGACGATGAGTTCGGAAACGGTCTGTCGAAGGTCCCACAGGAAACGCTCGGAGACGTCAAGGCTCTCGACCACGCGTCCTCCCATCACGGGTAGATACGGCAACGGATCGTAATCGCGGCGTTTGGTGAACTCCTCGCGAAAACGCCGGCTCCAGTTCTGCGCGCCCACTTCCCAACTGTCGAGATGCACGGACACGAGCGCCTTTCGCGCGTCCGGCCCGATGTCTTCCAGGAGCACGTCGATGAACGCGCGGAAATGCGCGTCGAGCGCTTCCGTATCGAGCTTGTCGCACTCGAGCCCCGGCAACGGCGCGGGCCGGTTCGTTTGCCCCGTGCTGGTATGACCGATGCGCAGGACCGTCCAGTTCCCTTCGGGCGCGTCCCACGTCAGTTGACCGTCCCTGTCCATATGCGCTGTGAGATCGACGATTTGCTTCAGCGGGGTGATTGCGTCCTGCGGCGCACTCTCGTAGTCGGCGAGCGATGGCAACGTCGCGCGCACCGACGGTTGCGACGAGAACGCCCCGCGCTTATAGAACGCCTTCTCCGAAATGTCGGCGATGCGGTACGTGCCGGTCGTCGCGGGAAACGCCAACACGGCGATGTCTTCGTAATAGTCCAGCACGGCTTGCGGTCTGGGCAGCGCAAGCGCGATCGGTTTTGGCCCCGCGATGTTCGTCTCGCTGAACACGACCTGTTGCATGGATCGCTCCGGCGTGACCCACGGCCCGCCGCTGCCGGTCCAGCCCGGCGCGCTGTTCATGCTGATAACGAGGCCGAGCCGGTTCGCCTCTTGAACGGCAAACGCGAACAATTCGCGCCACTCGGGACTGAAGAATTCGTACTGGCCTTTCGGCACGCTCAACGCCACTTCCATCAGAATCGCGCCACCGATGCCCACGCGCTGCATCGCCTCGAGGTCCGCGGTGATCCCTTCGCGGCTGATGTTGCCGTTCTTCCAAAACCAGTACACCCACGGCCGGTCGGATGGGGGCGGGTCCTCGAACTGAATTTCGCTTTGGGCGAACGCAACGCAGCAGACCGCCAACAAGAAAAGGCCAATACTGGAGCGTTTCAAGGCCGGCTGCACCGCGTGCTCGTGCGCGTGCTCGTGCTCGATCTTTTCGAGTATCGAGTGCGAGTACGATGACGACTCACGAGCAGGAGCACGAAAGAGACGGTGTGCCCAAACTTGAATTGCTATAAATCGTCGCATGGTGTGCAATCCCCCAAACGTAATGCGAACACAGCAACCGCCGCCCGCGATGGAATCCCCATTCCCGCGCGGGCGCCCTGTGTTCCCCCCAGGGCAGATTCTAGCACGCCGTGGGCGCGTTCGATATCGGCAATATTGCTTCGCGCACGACTGAAAAACGACTTCATAAGGGCTGCTCCGGGGTTGGTGCGTTTCACGGCCGGCTGCACCGCGTGCTCGTGTTCGTCATCGTGCTCGTGCTTCGTAATCGTGCTCGTAATCGTAATCGATTCAGTTCGAGTGTCGAGCCACGAGTACGATGACGACTCACGAGATAGTATGAGAAGGCCGATCTCCTTTGCGGGATGCTATAGAGTAGCTCCCAGACTTTAAACGAGCTCGAGGCTCACAAAAGGAGATCGGCCATG
>JABWCD010000024.1 GCA_013359265.1 Candidatus Hydrogenedentota bacterium | reverse complement strand
CGTCATCGTACTCGCACTCGAAACTCGAAACGATCGAGTACGATGACGAGCATGAGCACGAGCACGCGGTGCGGCCGTCCGAGAGACGTCGCAGTGGACGTAAAATCCTTCGGTGCGGTGAGAAATGCTCGCGAGTAAGCCCTTGAGCGCATGGCGAGATGCGCGGGACGTGCTACGATGACGTTCGGGAGAAAGACGTATGGCGTCCACACAAATCACCGACGAGTTCCGGCAGGCCATCAAGGAAGCCGTCGCCGAAGCAATTGAGGGACAGGCGGATTTTCTGCGGGCCATCGTGGAAGACGTAATCGAGGACATTGCACTTGGCCGGGCAATGGACGATGTGGCGGGCGCGCCGGAAGTATCTCGCGCTGACGTTCTGATAGTTCTTGAGACCAAATTGTGAGGTGTGTACCTGGCGCCGTTTCGCAAGGACCTGGAGAAGTTACGCGATAGCGAACTAAGAGCACAAGTCCACGAACTCATCCGAATCGCGGAAGCCGCCGAGTCACCGCGGCAGATACCCGGCATCAAGAAGTTGCGCGGCCGTACTTCGCATTACCGCATTCGTATAGGCGAATACCGTGTCGGCGTAATATATCGAATCGAACTGCGTGACGTTTGTTCGGTGTCTCAGTCGCGCGGACATCTACAGGCATTTCCCATGAGCCAGGCTCGACACGATTTCCCGTAGCTCGTCGATCAACGGCGCGCTTGCGGGCGTGTAGGTCTCATGTGCTGCCGGCGGGTTTGCGCACGCCTCCGCCAATTCGGCCACGTCGCAGATGACACGGCCCCAGCCGCGCGCCGCGACCGCGCGCGCGAGGTCCATCTGATGGTCGTTCATGTGTTCGTTGTAGCGCTTCAATCGCGGTACGACAATCAACGGACGCTTCATGCGCAGCGCGTCGGACACGCACCCGATCCCCGCGTGGCACACCACGACCCGGGCCTCGCGCTGCACCGCGAGCACTTCCTCGCGCGGTTTGAAATCGAAGTGTTCGCAATGTTTCGGCAGCGTCGTGCCCAAGCCGGTCTGAATCACGACGCGCTCGCCCGATCCGCGCGCAATGTCGTCCATCGCGTTGATCAAGCGCGGAAAGTCGAGAAACATTGTGCCGACGGTGACGTAGATCATTCGGGAACCGTGGATCGGATGCCGAGTTTCGCGAAGCGAATCATGGGGCCGCTTGTGCCTGGAACAGCGTAACGTAGCCGTCCGCACTCGGCACGACTACGTCGCTCTTCCCATCGCCCGAGATGTCCGCGACGATTGGCGCGCCCGCCGCGCCGGTCAGTTTGGATGTCCACACGGTCTTCGGAGCGCCGTTATCGTCGCGCACGGCGAGCAACTCGGCGTGGCTCGTGCCGAAGACGAACTCCTGCAGGCCGTCGCCGTCGATATCGCACGACACGGCGTCCGAGCATGTCGCCTCGATCGGCAACTCCCAGCGTACCGATCCGTCGCCCGCGTTGACGCACGCGAACGATCCGTTCTGCCTGCCATACCCGATCAGCCAATTCCCGTCGGGCAGTTGAACGAACCCTTCTTCCGCGCTGCGCGCCGCGCCGATGCCGGGAACCGCGTGCCAGAGCGGTTCCGCCTTGATACTCATCACTCCCTGAAAATAGTGGCCGCCAACCAGCGCTACCAGCGGTATCAGGTCCTTCCGTTGCAGGATCGCGGGCAACGTGTACAGCCCTTGGCACGGCTGGCTGAAAATATGCGGCGGGAACGCGGGGCCCAGTAACGCGTCGCCCGTAGCGCCGGACGCAATGCAGTAATAGTCGGGATTGGTAAATACGAGGTCTTCTTTTCCGTCGGTGTCGTAGTCGATCGTTGACGCGAGATTCACTGTCGGCGCCCAGTAGCGCTCGATGTTCCCCGGCGTTTCGCCTTTTTCCCAGATGACCTCGCCGGTACGGCCGTTGATCGCCACGCTCCGCACGATGGGCGTTCCCGCATAGAGATACAAATCCGGAGTCGCGTTGCCGGTGAATCGCGCCGTGCGTAGATATGCAAGCCGCGGGTGCGGCAGGCTGGCGCGATTTGGCGGCGGCAACTCCGAGCGCCACAGCATTTTGTTTTCCATCGAGGGCGTGACCGCTTCGATTATCGGCGTGTGCGCCGGCGCGACGTTCGCCGTCACGATCTCGAGTTTCGCATCGCCATCGAGGTCCGCGATCACCGGCATCGAACTCGAAGCGTACGCGCCGATCCCCTCGAACGAGGTACCGTTCCACGAATAGACGCGCGCCGTCGCATCCTGATACAGGACCAGCTCGTTTTTGCCGTCGTTGTTCAGGTCTGCCGCAAGCAGTTTCGGCATCGGCGGACCGACGGACGCCGGAATGCCGGTGAACACCGGTTTGTCCGGGCCCTTCACGGGTTTCTCCCACGCTTCGAGCGAAATCGATTCGGACGGATCGATTCGCACGCGGAGCCGTTCGCCGTTTCGTTCCACGCGGAGTTCTCCGCGCTTGTCGGGCGGCAGTGCGGTCACCGCGGGGTCTTCCCAGATCGTTTTCACCGCGCCGCCCTTGAACGTCACGAGGCGAACACCATCAAGTTTTGCCTTTGCGGGGTCGGATGTCGCGTTCCCGATAACCTCGTGCGCGCCGTCGCCGTCGAGGTCGGCCGTGCCGAGGGCAACGATCCCGGGCACGCGGTACTTGAGCGTTCCAGTGATGGCATCGTACACGCGCGTCAACCACGCGCCTTCGCCTTCGGAGTTGAACATGGACAACACGATTTCGATGGCGCCGTCGCCATCCACGTCCACGTCTGGCGGTTCGGGATACACCGTGGCGACCTTGCCCGTGGTCACGCTTTCGCCCCAGCCGTACCCCCACGCCTTTTCGAATTTGCCGTCCTTGTTCAACAATACCTCATGGTGTTGCGCGAACGTGGCGATGCAGAGAAAGTCGTCGCGCCCGTCCTTGTTCACGTCGGTGAATTTCACCAACCCGTAACTGCGCTCGTTGCCGGGCGCGGTGTCCCAATGGATGTGATGTTTCACCGCGCCGCTGAGCGCATCGAGGTGCCACATCCGGCTGTGCGTTTGCACAACGATCTCGTTCACGCCGTCGGCATCGATGTCGTTCTGCATGAGGGTCGGGAAGCACGTGTATTCGTCGAACGCGTAGCGCCATTTCTGTACCGGCGCGCGGGCGCCCTCGTACGCAAACAGCGCGATGTACCCATTGTCCTTGTCGGGCGGGTACGCATGCTCAATCACGATAATCTGCTTCTTCGGATCGTCCGGCCAGTAAGTGCCCGCGTAGAGATACCAGGCGTACGACATGGGCTCCACGTCGTACCGCCACAGCAGGCTTCCGTCGTTCAGCGAGACCAACGCAGCCGCGCCGAACGGTTGCGTCGGGCGCCCGGCTTGCAGCAATACTTCGGGTTCCCCGTCACCGTCGAGGTCCTCGTGCGCGATGATCGCGTCGAAATTCAGGCCCCCGGGATGCGACTCCCACCGCAGCGTCCCGGTCACGTCGTAACAGTGGAGCGAACCCGAGACGATGGCAAGACCGACGACTGTCCCGTCGTTCAACGTGGCTGCCGCGATCGCCGGCGCGCCGCGGCCAAGATCGATTTGTCCCGTGGCCACCGGCGCGGTTGTCATTCCGCCGGCAAGCGGTTGAATCGCGGTCAGCATCGGATTCTGTCGCGGTTCAGGCCAGTCACCCGGCGCCGCGTCCGCGAGGTATGCAGGAGAGATAGATGAAACCAGCAGGCAAACCGGCAGGATAATACGCATGATCAACTTTCGTTGTGGTTCGACAATCCGAATGGTCCGGCAATCGGCCCGTATTCTCTTCGGATCGGTGTCGGCGATCCACTTCTGGTAGTATAGGGGCGCTCCCGGTTTTCCGGCGAACACGTATGGAAGAACACCCGATTCACAACCAACCGCGCGACTTTCGCAGGCGCATGCGCTGGGCGGTCGCCGCCGCGATCCTGACGCATGCGCTGTTGCTGCTGTTGCCGATGGGGTTCGGATCCAACGGCACATTATTCGTCCCTCCCGCGGCCGATCAGCAGCCCGTCGTTATCGCGCTTCAGCCGGACGACAAGCCGGCGAGGCTCATCGCGCCCGGCGCGCCCGCGGATGCGCCAGTGGACCCGTCAACCGACTTGATTGCCGAGCGCGCGTCAAAGGCGCAGGACTTGGCGCCCGGCGACACGGGCGGCATCACCCCGGACGCCGGGGCAGTAGGCCCGGTTGACGACATCGTCGCGGCGCCCCAACCCGCGCCCACACCGGCGCCCGTTCCTGATCCAGCACCGCAGAACTCTCCTGAGCCGGTTGTGCCGGAATCGAATCCCGACCCCAATGCAACTCCGAGACCAGCCGCGGAGGACGCGACGCCTTCCCCTCCAATTCCCGCACCGTTGGAAAAGGTCGATGCGCCAGCCCCGGTGGTACCGGACGCGCCGGAAGCGCCACGTGACGCGGCGGTCCAGCTTGCCAAGGCGGAAACGCCCCTAATCCCGCCGCATACGATGGGCCAGACGCAAAGCCGTGCAAGCGGAGGGGTTGGAAGCCAGGGCTTCTTGAGTTTCGAGGCAAAGCAGAGCGAGTTCGCTCCTTATCTTCGGGATGTTCGGGACCGTGTCGAGAAGCGTTGGAAAGCCTTGATGCACGTGCGCTATTCGGGTTCGTCGACGGCCGAGGCCGTCATCGATTGCGTGATCGCGCCGGACGGCAAGCTCGACCGGGTCGCGATTGTCGAGTCCGGGGAGTCGGCAACCTTCGCGGGGTTGTGCAAACAAGCCATCGAGCAGGCTGGACCGTTCAAGCCTTTCCCATTTCAGGTGCCGGAAGTGTATCAGAGCAAGAATATCGAGATACGGTGGACGTTCAATTTCCTCTGAAATCCGGCGTTGCCTTGTTGTCTACAATTTTCCGGCAAGTTGTGTTAGACTGCCCGTCGGCATGATTGCACGAAGAAGGGGTCTAACCATGAACTTGTCCTATTTTCGCCTTGGATTGGGGCTCGTCCTAGCTGCTGTGCTCGCTTCCAGTCAGTTCGCGTATGCGCAGGCGGAAGCGCCCGCAACACCCGAACCCGGCGATGCGCCCGTCGTTGAGAAAGTCGAAGTAGTGCCCGCCGAACCGCCGGCAGCCGAACCGGCCGCCGAACCGGCCGAGACAGAAGCAGCCGCCGCCGATACCACCGCGACTGTCCCGTTTGATGCAAAGCGGATCGAGCAGCGGGTAGACGGGACCAATCAGCAAGAGATCATCCGCATAGCGCAGAAGCCGAAGAAGAACGTGACACGCATCGACAATAGACCGAACCGGCCCAAAGTGACGCCGATCGCCGTGATCAAGGGGCCGGTGTCGCCGTGGGGGTACGGGCCACGATATCTTGCGGGCGAGGTGAACCGGCCGGCGGCGAGGGACATTCAGGGCGTTGGTCCCGATGCCACGGGCGGTCAAGCTGGCGCACTCGCCGGTCGTCGAGGTCTCGGCGGCCGCAGGCGGGACAGGGACGAAGAGTAGGCCGAGCGGAATCGGAGGGACGCGCCTATCGCGTCGGCGTGTCCTCGTGAGCAGCCCACCAATCTTCACGGGATAGTGCGTTCCAGTACGCCTGCTCGAAGATCAAGGAAAACTTGCGCAGGCTGAAAGGCTTCGAGATATAACCGTCCGCCCCCGCGCGCAACGCCTCCGACAGCGGGTGGCTTTCTGTATAGCCCGTCATCAAGACGATGCCGATTTTCGGATACTTCTCGCGGGTTTGGCGCAGCAGTTCGTAGCCGTTCATCTCGGCCATTTCGATATCGCTAATCACCAGATCGAAGGATTCGGTTTCGAGCACGGCGAGGGCTTCGCGCCCGTTTCGGCAGGTTTCGACGGTGTATCCCCGCGTATCCAGGAACGCCTTTAACAGATCGAGGACGCCGGGATCGTCATCGACGACGAGGACTTTCAGGTGCTTGATCATGTCGATGGCGTTGCCCCGCCGTTCGATGGAACGCGACCCGGACTCGAGCGTCTCACCGCGGCGTCACGCCTCTTGGGCGAGCCGCTGGTCCTTGATCTTCATGAGACGGCTGGTGTTCGAGCGCTCCATCTCGTCCAGCTTGTTCTTGATGTACTTAATCGTTTCGCGCATGCGCGGAATGAACGAGTGCTCGAGCGCATTCACCCGCCTCCGCGTCTTCTCGATTTCCTCGCACAACCGGCGGACTGCCTCTTCGAGTTCCGCCATCTTGAGCAGCTTCGGTAAGAACTCTCGCAGACCGGCGATGGCCTGGTCAAGTTCGATCGACGTGTGCACCGTGCTGTAGCCGCCCTGCACCTCGCCGAAGGCGATATCCATATGCGGCACCGACACGCTCATCACGCGGCGCATCGTGCGCTGAATCGTCAGTTCCTGACGAGTGCTCTCGAGCGCGTCTTCGGTGACAAGGCGCGACGAGGTGACCTCTGCCAGTACAAACAATTTCATGACCCTTGGCAATTCCGCGTCGACTTCGAGGCGGAACGCGCGGTACTCGCGCGCGATAAGCATGAACTCTTTCATCAACCCGTCAAGCTTGTCTTTCAACAACTTGTGACCGCGCACGGCGACTTGCAGCCGCTTGCGCAGCCGCAGCATTTCCATGCGCGTGGGGTTGACGGGTAACCGATTCGCCATGCTTCGGCGCTATCCCTTCGACGGGTGGTACTTCTCCACCCATTTGTCGCGCACGCGCTTCAATTCGGTGCGTGGCAGCATCGCCAAGAGCTCCCAGCCGATACGCAAACTTTCTTCGATCGTGCGGTTCTCGTTTTCGCCCTGGGTCACGAAGCGGGCGTCGAAGGCGTCGGCGAATTTCACGTAAAGCAGGTCGGCTTCGCTCAGGGCGGATTCGCCGAGGACGACCGCGAGTTCTTTTGCGTTCTTGCCGCGGGCGTACGCGGAGTACAACTGGTTCATGACGTCGGCGTGGTCTTCGCGTGTTTTACCGTCGCCGATGCCTTTGTCTTTCAGGCGCGATAGTGACGGCAGGACGTCCACCGGCGGGTAGATGCCCTGCGCGTGAATCGATCGGCTGATGATGACCTGGCCCTCGGTGATGTAGCCGGTAAGATCGGGAATGGGGTGCGTCTTGTCGTCTTCCGGCATGGTCAGAACGGGAATCTGCGTGATCGACCCGCTCTTGCCCTTGATGCGGCCGGCGCGTTCGTAGAGCGTGGAGAGGTCGGTGTAGAGGTAGCCGGGATACCCGCGGCGGCCGGGCACTTCCTTGCGCGCGGCGGAGATTTCACGGAGCGCTTCGCAGTAGTTCGTGAGATCGGTGAGGATCACGAGCACGTGCATGTCTTTTTCGTACGCGAGGTATTCGGCGGCGGTGAGGGCCATGCGCGGCACCGCGATGCGTTCGATGGGCGGGTCGTCCGCGAGGTTCATGAAAAGGACGGCGCGTTCGAGGGCGCCGGTGCGGCGGAAGTCGGCAATGAAAAACTCCGATTCCTCGAAGGTGATGCCCATCGCGGCGAAGATCACGGCGAACTTTTCGCCGGTCTTGAGCACGCTCGCCTGGCGCGCGATCTGCGCGGCGAGACGCGAATGTGGAAGCCCGGATCCGCTGAAGATCGGCAGCTTCTGCCCGCGCACGAGTGTGTTCAACAAATCAATTGTCGAGATACCCGTCTGGATGAATTCATTTGGGTAGTCCCGCGCGAACGGGTTCATCGGGTTGCCGTTGATGTTCAGCCATTTCTCGGGAATGATCGCGGGGCCGTCGTCAATCGGGCGACCGAAGCCGTCGAACACGCGGCCGAGCATGTCGGGTGACACGGCGAGTTCGAGGCCTTTGCCGAGAAACTTCACCTTGAGGTCCTGCGGTGAAAGTCCGCTGGTGCCTTCGAAGACCTGCACGAGGGCTCTGTCGCCGCTCACCTCGAGCACGCGTCCACGGCGCAGACTTCCGTCCGCCTGCTTAATGTCCGTCAGTTCGCCGTACGTAATGCCGTCAACGCCTTCGACCATGATGAGCGGGCCGACGACCTGTTTTACGGTGCGGTATTCTTTCGTGATGACTGCCATGTTCCGTGTGCCTCGTTATGTTGTCGGAACGGCGTGAATCTCGCCGCTGATCTTCTTTTCGAGCGCAACAAATTCGCCGTTGCTGTCTTCGGGAATGAGCTTCGCGCGTGCAATGTCGTCGAGCGCTTTAATGCCGAGGAGCGCGGTCAAGGCGGCGCCTTTTTTCAGGGCCGCGCGCGCTTCGTCGAAGTAGTGCAACAGGATTTTCAGCAGGCGCAGTTGCTTGTGCAGCGACGTGTAGCTGTCGCGTTCGTCGAATGCGTTTTGGTGGAGAAAATCTTCGCGCACCATTTTCGCCGCCTGCATGAGCAAGCGGTCTTCGTGCGCGAGCGCGTCCATGCCGACCAATCGCACGAGTTCTTCGAGTTCCGCTTCGCGCTGCAGGAGCGCCATAGCGCGCTTGCGAACCTCCTGCCATCCCCTGTCGAGCTTCTCGTTGGCGTACGAGTCGATCACCTCTTGATAGAGCGAATAGGACGTCAGCCAGTTGATCGCGGGGAAATGCCGCGCAAACGCGAGCTTGTCGTCGAGTCCCCAGAAGACCTTCACGACGCGCAACGTCGCCTGCACGACCGGCTCGGACATGTCGCCGCCCGGCGGCGACACCGCGCCGATCAGCGACAGCGAGCCGGGGCGTTGATCCTTTCCAAGGCATAGCACATTGCCGGAACGCTCGTAGAAACTCGCGATTCGCGAACCGAGATACGCCGGGTACCCTTCTTCGCCCGGCATCTCTTCGAGACGGCCGGAGATTTCGCGCATGGCCTCGGCCCAACGGCTCGTCGAATCGGCCATCAACGCTACCGAGTACCCCATGTCGCGGAAGTATTCGGCGATGGTAATTCCCGTGAACACGCTCGCTTCGCGCGCGGCCACCGGCATGTTCGACGTATTCGCGACAAGCACCGTGCGTTCCATCAGCGGTTCGCCGGACTCCGGGTCCTTCAGGTGCGGGAATTCCATGAGCACGTCGGTCATTTCGTTGCCGCGCTCGCCGCACCCGACGTACACGATGATGTTCGCGTTGGACCATTTCGCGAGCTGGTGCTGCACCACCGTCTTGCCGCTGCCGAACGGCCCCGGCACGCACGCGGTGCCTCCCTTGGTCAGCGGGAAGAACATATCGATGACGCGCTGACCTGTAACCAAAGGTTCGACCGGCGGCAGCTTGCGCGAGACCTTGCGCGGCTGGCGCACAGGCCAGCGTTGAATCATGTTTACGTTGACCGCGCCACCGGCAGTTTCAATGGCCGCAACGGTCGTTTCCACGTTACCCTTAATCGGCGCGATGTGCTTGACTGTTCCAGACACACCGTAGGGGACCATGATCTTGTGGACGACCAGCTTGCTTTCCTGCACCGTGCCGAGAACGTCGCCCGATTCGACGGTATCGCCGATCTTCACAACCGGTACGAAATCCCACACAGCGCTGCGGTCCAACGAGGGGCTCTCCGTGCCGCGCACGATGAAGTCGCCGCTGACTTCCCACAGCTTGTCGAGCGGACGCTGCACGCCGTCGTAGATCGACCGAATCAGCCCCGGCCCGAGCTCGACGCTCAATGCTTCGCCGGTCGGAAACACCGGCTGTCCCGGCCCGATGCCCTCGGTCTCCTCGTACACCTGGATCGAGTAATCGTCGCCGCGGATTTCGATGATCTCGCCAAAGAGCCGTGCTTCGCCCACGCGCACCATTTCGAACATGCGCGAACCCGTAAGGCCCTTCGCGACGACGAGAGGCCCCGATACCTTGATTACTTCGCCTTGATTTTCGCTCACTGAAAACGTCCTTATGTCATTTTGGATTTTGGATTTTGGATTTTGGATTGAAATACCGCTCGGCCTTTTGTGGCGTTCTACTTCTCTCGGCAGACCTGCGAAGAGTCTTAATTGACGCAACCGTCATGGCCAATATCTCGGTCGTTTCTTTCATCAGCGGCTCCAGACGTTTCTTCGGCACTACATCCGCTTCAATCGGCAATTCCAACCAATACAGCGTCTCGTCGGCTTCTTCCTCGACAATTCCCAACCTGGCGATTACGTCTGCCGCGCTACGCCCACGACATGCCGCGCGATAATTCGCTCCGATGGATGTACCCGAGCGAATCAACTGTTTGGCAATAACGCTTGCTGTGGCCGTCTTCGGCAGCGCTTCCACCAGCCGGATAATACGCAATGCCAACCGATACGTTCGTTCCTTAAACTGGCGCTCGTTCATGGCCGGTGTAACCGCTTCCTTAATCCAAAATCCAAAATCCAAAATCCAAAATTTTTCACTCCTTCCCCAAAATATCCACGCCAATCGACATTTCGACGGCTTTTTTCATCTGACCAAAACTGGTGTGCTTGCTGCCTTCGTGCGTCGGAATAACGGTCAGCACCGCGCTGCTGCGCTCGCGGAACGTATCCAATGCGTCCGGCGCTTCCATCGCCATACTCTCGGTTACGAGTGCGATCGCAATATCTGTCTCGCGCGACAAATTGCCCAGTTCGCGCCGCAGCGATTCCGCGTCGTTGCACTCGACGATCTCGAAGCCCGCGCCTTTGAAGCCGAGGATGTATTGTTTCTCGCCGACGGCGACCGCTCTAAGCATGACTCTTGCGCAGCCTCCGCTTGAGCACGTCCGCATCGATCTTGCTCAGCCGCCCGCACACGACCAGTTTCAGGTTGTATGCCTGCGTTGCGAGTTCGCAGATGTACGAAAACACGCGCTCCGGCCCGAAAACCTGTCCCTTGCCCTCGCGCGACACTTCGCTCAGGTACTCGTTCGCGGCGAGCTCGAACCGCTGCGGCGCGTCCGAGTCTTCAGACGACGCAAACTCGGTCAACAGGGCGCCGATGCGTCCTTTGGCGACTCCACCCCAGTTCTTGGGTTCCGCCGCGGCGGCCAAGTCGCGCACTGTCTCGTTGGCCGGTCCATCCAGCGGGAGAATGCGCGCGGCAGGCGCGCTCAGGGAGTTGCCCGCGAGATAGCTGCGCCACATCATCACGATCGCGCGTAGCAGCGCGTGCGTTTCGAAATACTCGCTTACCAAAGGGACCTTTGTTTCCCTCGCGGAAGCGACGATGTGTTGGAGGTACGCGCCGTCGAGCGCCCGATCGAGTTCCGCGCGATTACGCCCCTCGTCGAGCAGCTGCATCGCCATGCGCGCCGTCTCTGAAAACGGCTTCGGCAACGCCAGCACATCGCCGCCCGCAACGGCCGCAAGATTCTCCGGCGTCAACATCGCATGCGGGAACGGATACACTGCGTCCTTCAACAACGCGCGCTTGAGGTTCTGATAGTCGCCCTGCAGCAGGAACAAATCCGGCACGCGTTTGTCGGGGCAGTCTTTGCGCAGCGACGCGACCTGGTGATAGAAGTTGCGATCGATAATTGCGCTCCAGTCCTCCCACGATCCCGCGGCCGTCACGTCATCGCGCAGCGGCGTTTCCTGCAAATGGCGCAAGAGGTCTTCCGTGCGCAGATGGCCCAGCAACGCGTGGTAAAAGTCCGCGCCCAGCAGCCCGCGTTCGAGCACGCACACGCGCCCGCACACGAAGCCCCACGTGAAAGCGTTTTGCGTCAAGGCCGCCATCGGTTATCCCGGGAACAATTCCGCCGCAAGTTGCGGCTCCATTTCGTGGCGCAAATTCGCCAGCAACGAATCCAGCGTCTGGTCCACGTCGTACGCGCCCGCAACGAATACGAAGCCGCCGCGATTCGGCAGCGGCGCGGACGCATCGAGCGTTACGCGCGCATCCGCTGCGCGCGCCGCGTTAAACGAAGCGAGCATGGATTCGAATGCGCCTGCGTCATCCGGGTGGACCCGCACGGCGCCGCCGCTATTGCCCGCGGCCAGTTCGAGCCGCTTGCGCATTTCCGCGGCGTACCGATCGCGCGGCATCGCGAGGATGTTCGCGCGCGCCTCGCCGAAGATGCGATCGAGCAGGGCATTGCGCCGTTCGAGCAGGCGCTTTGACGCCTCGCCCTTTGCGCGCGAGACTTTCCGCGCCGCTTCGTCTTCGATCGCCCGCGCGGCGAGCTGGTACCGGTGCGTCTGCTCGCGCCGGATCGATTCCAACTCGCGCACCACGCGATCGCCCGCATGCTGTTCCGCCGCCTTCACAATCCGGTTCGCCTCCGCCGACGCGGACGCGAGGACCGATCGTTGAATCGTGTCTAGCCCCACAGCGTAGTCCTTTTAACCTTGCGCGGCGGTTTCGGCAATGACCTTGGCGCCGCCGATGTACTCGAGCACGTTCGATGGCGACTCCGCCGTACCCGCGTTCGTCAGCCACAGGATGAAGAGAATCGCCGCCAGCAACGCGACGACCGCGTACGTTTCGACAAGTGCCGGAAACAGAATCGCGCGGCCCGCCGCGTCTTCACGCCGAGCAACCAAGGCGATACCCGCCGCAGACGCATGGCCCTGATACACAGCACTTACATAGAGGGCAAGGCCCGTGCCGAACCCAACCAGGAGCAGCGCAAAACCCGTCCCGGGCGTCACGGCGATTTTGCCGCCGACGAGACCCGTCTGCATCGCCAACATGAACGCCGCGATAAATCCGTAGAACCCCTGCGTGCCCGGCAGCGCCACCATGACGAGCAACCGCCCGAACAGGTCCGGCTTTTCGCCGAGCACGCCGGCGGCCTGTTGCGACGCGATCGCGATGCCGCGCGCGGAACCGCACCCGCCCAGTCCGAACGCAAGCGCAGCGCCCGAGTATGCCAGACCGCGGCCAACCTCAACCCAGATAGAACTGTCCATCGCCAATTGTCCTCCGTTCCGCCCGGCGCGACCGCGCGCGAGCAGGTGTCACGCCGCCCTCATTCGGTCGCCGGGCACGTATTCCCTTCCAACAATTCCATTCCGCCGCCTACGACGCCGAGTCGACGGGCCGCTGCAACGCGTGCGAAGGCGAGTCGAAGCCCACGGGATCGAACGGTTTCGCTCCGCCTTCGTAGAACCTTCCAAAGAACTCCACAAAGATCAGGCGCATCGCATGCACGAACGCGCCCAATAGACTAATCGCGAAATTGAACGTGTGCCCCAGCACGAGCACGATGACGAACAGCACCGGGCCCACCACCGGCGCGCCCCGCATGAGGTCGGCGATAAGATTGATCGTTAGCGCCACAATCGATGTCGTCAGCGCCAGCGCGAGCAGACGGCAATACGACAGCACGTCCCCGACGAACGCCGTGCACCCGTAGCTGCCGACGATCCCATACAAGCTGACGAGACCCGTGCCCAGCCTGCCGACCAATCCTTGTTGGTCGCGGCCCTGTGTCAACACCAGGCCGAGCGCGCCTATCCCGAACATGGCGAGGCCCGTCGTCAGAATGGGACCGGGAATCGGCGCGAACAGGGTGCCGACAAGTATCACCATGCCCGGCAGCGTGATGAGCCACAACAGGCCGTCGCAAATCGCCGCCGCCGTATCGCCGGACCGCAGCGCGCCGTACATCTTCAGCGCGATGCCGTAGAACTGGTTCAACATCCCGATGCCCAGCGCCGCCAACAGCATTGTTACGGGGTCGGCGAGCGGATCGAGCACGGTCAGCGACTGCTGCGCGCGCAGCAGGAAATTGCCTTCGCCAAGGTATTTCGCCTGGTACAGATCGCCAAACCACGACCCGAGGAGCACTCCGAAGATTGTCGTGCTGATGCCGGCGTAGAAGAGCAGTTTCGAAAAATTGTTCACGCCCTGGTATGCGCGCGTTTTCCGCGACAAATAGTAGCCGAGAACCGTCAGCATCAATCCGTAGCCGACGTCCCCGAAGCAGATGCCGAAGAACAAGAGGAAGTTACCGATAATGAAGGGCGACGGATCGAACGAAGAGTACGGCGGTAATCCGAAAAGATTGATCAGCATTTGAATCGGGCGGATGTTTCTCGATGACGTGATACTTACCGGCACAGGCTCGCCCGGCGCAGGGTCTTCCGCGAAGAGGACCGCCTCCGGCACGTCCTTGCGCAGCGTTTGCTCGACGCGCGAGAGATCGCGTTCGCGGCAATACCCGCAGACCATATGGACCCAGCGGCCCTCGATCGCCTCGCCCATTGCGCGTTTCGCGCGCCGCACACCATCCCAATGGCCTTCGAGCACCTGCAAGGCCCTGCGGTGTTTCGTCATCGCGGTTATGCGCTTGCGGATTTCGTCCAACTCGTCAAGGCAAGCAGCGTAATCGCCCTCGAGTTCGCGAACGCGATCGCGAACGGAACCGGAAATCTGCGGCAGCACGATTTCTTCAAACTGTTCCGCGGCCAGCGCGCGCCGCGCCGCGGGTTCGTCGTCCACAAGACACGCGGCCAGAATACGCGCGCGATCGGATTTTGCCGACGCTTTCGCGTCCGTGCCACCGTCCGCGCGAAAAGCCGCCGCGGCAGGTACCACCTCCCAGGCAAACGAACCGGGCAGGTCCGTGCGCGTCTTCAGCGATTCGATGTTCTTTGCCGGGAGAGTGCCGAAGAAGACCCGCGAATACTTCGACCGGCGCAAGTCGGACACGTGAAACGGCACATCGGCCAATGGGGCCAACGAATCGATCTGGCCTCGCACTTCGGCCATCCGGCGTTCGGCGCGCTTTCGAATATCGTCGAGCGAACGCGCCTCGTCGTGGATCGAATCGAGGTCGAAGGAATGCAGCGTCTTACTCAATTCGCTCGGCTCGACAAGAATGGGCAGTGGCGTCAGGCCTTCAAAAAATCCCTTCTCTTCCGGCGCCACCTCATTCAGCAGCGTTAAGACAAGTTTGATCTTGATTGTATGCTGGTCGGACTCGTCAATTGACGCTTCGTGGTGTTTGAAGAATTCCCGGGCGTTCTCATGAACGTCGAGCGCGTCCACCACTTCAACCGCATTCGCGTCGTACAAGGCCCGGTTAACGCGGTTCGCCGAGTGCACGGGGCACGCGATCGTGACCTTTTTCATGCGATCGATTGCCATCGGCCCGCGCTACCCCTGCGTGAACGCCGCCGCAATTTTTGCGGCATGCTCGCGAATCGCGGAGTCGGAGATGCCGTCAATCGCCGCGCACGCCGCCTGGAACTCCGCTTCGACGCCGGCAAGTTCGCGTTTGCACCGCTCCTGCGTCGCCGCTTCGAGTTCCGCGAGCTTAGCGTCGGTTTCCGCAACCAGCTTCTCTCGCGCGCTTGCGATTTCAGCCTCGGCCCGCCTGTCCATCGCCTCCGCATCGGCGTGCGCTTTCGCCACGAGATCGGTGGCCTGCGCCTCGATGGCGAGGATGTTGTTTATCAGGGTCGGCATCAACGACTCCAATTTCGGCGCATCGTGACGAAATTCACGATTTCGCCGGAGCAAACAAATTCCCACGCCGCCTTGTTTGGAGCCTCCAAACGGGAAGTCGTGGAAAGAAATCCCAGTCTCACCCTAACTGCTAGGAATTTGTCTCGGCCCCGGACTGCTCGCGCCGCCGCCACATGGCCAACCCCGTGACCAACATCACGGCCCTCGCGATGAACAGACCCGCCGCCGCGCCTAGCAGGGCGTTTTGTCCGTTTGGCGCAGCGAGGTATGCCGAAAACAAACCGAAAGCATACACAATCATCCGCGCAAAAGTCCAGCGGTAGACCCGAAACGGAATCTCTTCCTTCGGGATTGATGTAAGTGTTCTAGCGCTGCGGACGATCATCCAGAACCCAAGCGCCCCCGCCCCGCCGCCCACGGCGACCCCGCGCGCGGCGGATTCGTCCCATTGCCACGCCGCCAATGTCGCCAAAAGGGTAACGACCACCGTCCCAATTAGTGTCGCCCGCGCGAAACCTCGGTCGGATATGTAACCGGAAGCGGACACCTCAGAGTTTCTTCAGCAGGTCCAACGCCGCGCGATCAAAGACGGGCCGCCACTCCGGCGCGAGGACGGTGTCGCAGTCCTCCTGGGCATACCCCGTGTTTCGGAGCTGCTCCGTTGTCGGCGCGTAGTAGATGTAGCCATTCGTGTAGCCCGCCACAAACGTGTACTCGTGCGGCGACGCCTTCTTAATATCGAGACCGATTTGCACCGTCAACTCGCCCGGAAAGGTAATCAACACGAAGTCGCCAATACGGATGCCCATCAGTTCGACCTCCACGGCCGGCGACGCGGCGGCTTCATTTTCCTTGTGGTGCATGCGCAGCAGCCGCAGGTTTTCCTGCAACCGTGCCAACTCCTCCATCGTGTGGATGTTGTCGATGTAGTTCTGGATGTTCGCGCGGTTCTCCGCGTCATGCTTCTCGAGATCGTCCCTGCCCAACATCTCTTCGTGCATGTACCGATGGGCATAGAACGAGGGGGATTCGTCAGACAAGCCATACTTCACTACCAGCGGGACGAATGTTTTCAAATTGATCGGTGTGCCCTTGAGCGAATTCAGCAGGCGCTGCTGTTCAGCCTCCATCGCCGCGATGCGCTCCGCCGTATTGGCGCGCGGCAACGCAATTGTTTCATTCAACACGGTGAGCCGCGCATCGTCTTTGCATGCGATTGACCGCGCCGCGCGCAGCGTGCTGAGCCCAAGCAGGTTGCCCAACGGCTCCGCATCGTGCGGATGATCGACGTCCTTGTACTTCGCGGGATTGATGTCGCCCGCGCAGCCCTGTAAAAACAGCGCCATCGCGCCGTCGCTCAGGTTCTCCTCGATCGCCTTCGACGCAAACCCGACGAGATCGGCCGTATTCCCGCCGCTCGGCACGCCCTGAATCGGGTGCACCGCGAAGTTATAGACGACGGCGAGCGTTCCGCCCGCTTTCTTGTCCAACCGAAGCACGCCGATCTCGGGATCGATCGGGCCGGCCTCGGCGAACGCATCGTCCGGCGGCAACGGATACGCGCGCCGGCTGTCCGCCTGCCGCCCATCTTTCAAAAGATAACGCCGGTTCTCGCTGATGCGATCCTCGTGGCCGCTCCCCGCGCCGACGATGACGGGAACCATGTTCCGCGCCGCTTCCTTCACCGCCCGCACCGTCAACTCCGCGACGTCCGTGCGAACCGCGCCATGACAATGGCTCGCGTTCACCAACACGTTCGATGGCGCGATCCCCAAATCCTTTTCGAGCGCCGCGCGAACCGTGGGCACGAAATCGTTGCCGATATATCCAATCTCGCCAAGCGCGACCGCATCTACCGTCACAATCGCCAGCGTCGTCGCCCCATCGCCCACCACCAGCGCCTTCGCGTACAAGGGATCGTTCACCGGCCCCGCATCGCGGTTCGTGATATCGACCTTCGCCACTCCGGCAATCAAATTCGCGGCGGTGGATTGCCAGGCAATAGTAACGACGAGTAGCGCGAAGCAGATTCGCTTCCATCTCAATGCACTGTTCCCATTCCGGCACGTTGCGCGCATCGGCAAGACTCAATCCCTCATGCTCGATCGACAATCGTCTTGAACCCGCCGTACACCATGCGCTTCATGTCGAAGGGCATTTTCTTCGGCGACATCTTTGCGAGGCGCGGGTCCTTCATCACCTTCATATTCACTTTGTCGCGGTGCGCACGAGACTTGAACACGATATATGAAAAGACGACCACTTCGCTCAGCTTCGTCTTCATGAGCTTGGTGAACGAAGGACAGTGCGGCGAAGACATGTCGTCGCCGATGCACTCCTTATAGTCCAGCGCGCCGTGGTCCATCCAGACCTTTCCCGCCTTTGCTGCCATGTGTTGATACGCCTTCAGGTTTTTCTTTGGCACCACCAACACGTATCCATCGACATATTTCATGACGTTGCTCCCAGTTGCAGGTCCTTACTTCGAGCGTAGCGGAATCAGCGCGCGAATCCGCGCATCGCGCAGGAACAGCCCGCCCCAAACCAGAATGCCGAAGACGATGGGCGTCGCAACCTGAGCGATCGGATCGCCGTTGCGCACGTGCACGTCCACCGCACCGCCGAGGTAGCCGGTCAAGAGAATCGCGCCCAACACGGACGTCTGCGGCACCAAATAGAGCACGGTGCACAGCAGTTCCACAATGCCAAGCGGCACCAACGCGCCCGCGGGATATCCCATCTTCGAGAACCCGTCGACAGCGGGGGCCGCCTTCGTGATTTTGAATGTAAAGCTCATGGCCAGCATCGGCACGGGCAACAGGGACATGACCCATCCCGCCCAGAGCATTTTCTTCGATGTGACCGGCGGCGCCGCGGTATCCTGCGTCATGCGCATTCTCCTGTTTGATGAACTGCTTCGTGTACGTTGAAACCTATCGATTCTCGACGAACGCCGCGAGGCGATCCATGCACTGCGACCAGCCACCGTTGTGGGCGTCGCGTTCTTCCACGCTCTCGAACATCGCCTGGTGCAAGGCGAACGCCGTCTTTTCGCCGCGATCGGTGAATGTCAGCGTTACGACATTATCGAGCCACACGTTGCCGTTGAGGTCTTCGCGCACCCACGTGAACACAAGCCGCTCCGGCTCCTTGATTTCCTTGTACGTGCCGCTGACCCAATGGTCCATGCCGTCCGGCGCGCGCATGCAGAACCGGTACGACCCGCCGACGCGAAAATCCATCTCGCATTGCGGCACGCTGAAATCCTTCGGGCCGAACCACCGCACGACGTGCTCGGGTTTCGACCATGCTTCAAACACGAGTCGCCGTGGCGCGTCAAACGTGCGCGAGTAAATCAGAACTCGTTCCTTGCCTGGGGCCTGCGTTGGCATAGACTGGTTGCTCCGTTAATACGTCGGCATCGATGGGTCGACCGCATGCGCCCATTCGAGTATGCCGCCTTGCACATTCTTCACTCTGCGGAACCCCGCTTCGCGCAACATTGCCACGGCCTTCGCGCTGCGCACGCCGCCCTTGCAGTGCACGACGATCTCGCGCGACAAATCGAGTTCGTGCATGCGCGACGGCAGGTCTCCGAGCGGGATCAATTTGGCGCCGTCGATGTGGCATATCTGCCACTCCTCCGGGTTGCGCACATCGAGTATGTCGAAGTCCTCGCCACGATCGATCCGCGCTTTCACGTCCAGCACGGTTGTGTCGAACTCCGCGTCCAACGTCGCGCTTGCTCCTTCTTCCCCGCGTACGCCGCAGAACTGCTCGTAATCGATCAGTTCCCTGATCGACGGGTTGTCGCCGCAGATCGGGCATTCCGGGTTTCGCTTGATCTTCACTTCGCGGAACTTCATCTCGAGCGCGTCGTACAGGAGCAACCGCCCGATGAGCGGCCGGCCTTTGCCGAGAATCAACTTGATCGCTTCCGTGGCCTGAATGCAGCCGATGACGCCCGGCAAAATCCCCAGCACGCCGCCTTCCGCGCAGCTTGGCACCGCGCCGGGCGGTGGCGGTTCGGAAAACAGGCAGCGGTAACACGGTCCGCCTTTCGTCGCGAATACGGACGCCTGTCCCTCGAAGCGGTAGATCGAACCGTAGATGTTTGGTTTGCCAAGCAGCACGCACGCGTCGTTCGTGAGGTAGCGCGTCGGAAAATTGTCCGTGCCGTCGATTACGATGTCGTAGGGTTCGATCAAGCCCAACGCATTCGCCGAAGTAATCCGCGTCTCGTGCGTTTCGATTTCGATTTCCGGGTTTATCGCGCGCAGATGGTCCGCGGCCGACTCGATCTTGCGCCGCCCCACGTCATTCGTTGTGTGCATCACCTGCCGCTGCAAATTCGAGTAATCGACCACGTCGAAGTCGACGATGCCGATGCGGCCGACGCCGGCGGCCGCGAGATACAGCCCCAACGGCGAACCCAGGCCGCCCGCGCCTATCAGTAGCACCTTGGCGGCCTTCAACCGCTTCTGCCCCTCCATCGCCACTTCCGGCATGATCAAATGCCGGCTGTACCGCGCGATTTCCTGCGGAGAAAGTTCGACTGTTCGGTTGGCAGCCATTAAACGGCCTTCCCACGCGGCGCGGCGCCACTCGGATACTTGCGAGGAAAGCCCTTGAAGTCCCCCTTTGAAGGGGGATTTAGGGGGATGTCAGATGCCACACGGTGCACGGAGTGGAAATACAACATCCCCCTAAATCCCCCTTCAAAGGGGGACTTAAGGTAACGCGCATTTCTATGTCCAACCTGAGACATGGTTAACTACTCGTTCCCAAATTTCCATTTAACTACTCGTTCCCAAATTTCCGTTTAACTACTCGTTCCCAAATTTCCATTTGGGAACGCGCTCTTGAAAAGCTCCGCTTTGATCGTCCACTCCATTGAAATCAACACGCTCGAATTTACCTCGATCCGCTTCCGGGCTATCCGCCGGCCATCGCCCCGACAACGAGATACGGCTCCGTACCGCTCGCCACGGCATCCGGCAACGGCGCGTCCATCGGCTCGTTCGACAAATCTTCCTCGCACGCATAGAACCGGATAAACGCGCGCCGCTTCTTCGTCACGTGATCGCGAATTGTACCGCACAACATCGGATACTTCGCCTCGACGGCGTCGATCACCGAGCGTTGCGTGACCTCGCCCTGCACATCTACGGTAATCTCGCCCGACACATGCGCCAGCGTCTTCAGGTGCGTCGGCAGCGATACACGAATCGTCACACTATACTCTCCTCGCCAGCCTGCGGCGATTGTTCATTGAACGAAGATTAAGAGCACGCCGGACGGATCGACGACGTGCAAGACAAGGGAACCGTCGACGTTCTCCGGCGCCATGATGCGTATGTTTCCGAACGCGCCACCCGCTGTAACCAGTTTGACGTGTTCGTGCCACGCTTCCACGTCGTCAACACCCATGACGACCATAAAATTCTCGGCCCAGTCTTTGACGTAGTAGTCCTGCAGCCGAAACCGGTTGCCGTTCAGTTCGAAGTCCGCCGTGCCGCCCCAGCCCTCGGACATCGCAAAACCGAGCGCGCTATAAAAGCGCTTGGACACCTCGAAGTCCTTCGCGGGCATATAGACTTTGAAATCCTTGATACTCGGCGCCATACCAGGCTCCCATTTCTTCTACGAGGCGGCCCGCGCGGCTGCCTCCAATGCCTTGATGTCGAGCTTGCGCATCTGCAACAGCGCCTGCATGGCGAGCCTTCCGCCTTTGGGGTCTTCCATCAGTTTCTCGAGTACGCGCGGGACAATCTGCCACGAAATCCCGAATTGGTCTTCGAGCCAACCGCACATGCTTTCCTTGCCGCCGCTCCCGCTCAGCTTCGCCCAATATCGATCGACTTCCTCTTGCGAGTCGCAATGCACGATAAACGAGATCGCGCCGGTGAACGAAAACCGATGGTCCATTGCGCTTTCCATCGCCCGGAATTCGTACCCGTCCAGCGTGAAGATACCCTGTTTCACGGCGCCTTCCGGTTCGTGTTCGCCGGGGCCAAAGCGCTGAACGCTTTCGATCTTCGCGTTGTCGAAGATCGAAACGAAAAACTCCAACGCTTCGCCAGCCTTGCCATGCTTGTCTTTCACGAACATCAGGAACGGATTTATCTTCTGTTTCCTGGCGCCGAGATTGATTTGCCACGACACGCCAAACCGGTCTTGCACCCAACCGAACTTTTCGCTGAACGGGTATTTGTCCAACGGCATCATGACGAGGCCATCCTGCGACAGGCCGGCCCAAAGCCGCTCCACCTCGTCCGCCGTGGCGCAGTTCACGAACAACGAAATCGCCGGCGTGAACTGATAATACGGCCCGCCGTTCAGGCCCATAAATTCCTGGCCTCCGAGCGTAAACATCATCGTCATCACGGCGCCTTCTTTTTGGCCCGAGACGTCCGCGGCTTCCTTGCCGTATCGCGCCGTCTTTCCAATCGAGGAACCGTCAAATAGCGAAGTGTAAAGGCCGATCGCGTCTTCGATGTTGTTGTTGAACCACAAACACGGTGTGATGCGTTGCATGTGACGTCCCTTTGGCCCGTTTGCTTACGACAACGTCTGCACTTCGACCGACAACACGGCCGGCAGATCGCGCACGATCGCTTCCCAACTATCGCCGCCGTTCGCCGAGCAGTACACCTGTCCGCCCGTCGTTCCAAAGTAAACGCCGCAATCGTCGAGCGAATCGACACACATCGCGTCGCGCAGAATGTTCACGTAGCAGTTCTCCTGCGGCAGGCCCTTTGTCAGCGGTTCCCAATCGTTGCCGCCGGACTTGCTGCGGTACACGCGCAGTTTGCCCTCGGGCGGATAGTGTTCGGAGTCGCTCTTGATGGGCACGACGTAGACCGTTTCCGGGTCGTGAGCGTGCACGTCGATCGGAAATCCAAAATCGGTCGGCAAATCGCCGCTGACTTCGTACCACGTGTCGCCTGCGTCGTCGCTGCGGCACACGTCCCAATGCTTCTGCATGAACAGCGTGTCCGGCTTCGACGGGTGCAACGCGATGCGGTGGATGCAGTGCCCGATCTCGGCGGTCGGGTTCGGAATGTAGAGCGAACTCAGTCCCTTGGTGATTGTCTTCCACGTCTTCCCGCCGTCGTCCGTGCGGAAGCACCCCGCGGACGAAATTGCCCCGAACATGCGATCGTGGTTTTTCGGATCGATGAGGATTGTGTGCAGTCCCAGGCCGCCCGCGCCCGGCGCCCATTGCGGCCCGGTTCCATTACCGCGCAAACCCGCCAGTTCGTGCCACGATTTGCCGCCGTCCGTCGAGCGAAACATCGCCGCGTCCTCGACGCCCGCGTAAATCGTGTCGGGATCCGAGAGTGACGGTTCGATGTGCCAGACGCGTTTGAACTCCCACGGGTGCTGCGTGCCGTCGTACCACAGGTGCGTCGTCAGCGGCGCGCCCTTCTCCGACGTGTCGTACACGAACTTGTTGCTTTCGCCCATCGGCATGCCGTCCGGCGTGGTCGTTGGCGCACCCGCGGGTGTGCCCGGCTGGAACCAAGTCTTGCCGCCATCGTCCGAGCGTTGAACGATCTGGCCGAACCAGCCGCTCGTCTGCGAGACATAGATGCGGTCCTTGTCCACAGTCGATCCCTTCATGTGGTAGATTTCCCACCCGGCAAAATGCGGGCCGCTGACGTCCCACTTCTTGCGCTTCGCGTCCGACGTCAGAATGAACGCGCCTTTGCGCGTACCCACGAGCACCCGTACTGAACTCATGATGGACTCCCCTTGCTGCGCCGCCAATCCTGGCAAACGCTGTCGTTTCGGTCCCTTGTATCCTTTACGTGCTTTTGAAAATCTTTACGCCGCCGGCTTCTCCACGATGGCTTTCAACTGCGATAGGCCCTGCTCGAAATTCCCGCCGATCATCGTGTCCATGTCCATGAACACGCAGAATATCTTCGCAACGAAATTGTTCGTTCCGTTCATGCTCCACGTCACGTTGGTGCCGTCGCCTTCCGGTTTGAAGTCGAACTGCGCCGTGCTCACCCCCGCCATTGGCTTGAAGAACTCGAGTTCGAGTACGACGCGCTCGTTCGCGGCGCTGTCCGTAATCGTCATCTTGCCTTCGCCAACGTTGCTATTCCCGACCCACGAGTACATCGCGCCTTTGCCGGACTCCGGCCCCTCGAAAGTTGTCTTCATATTCGGGTCCAACTTCTCCCACGGCGACCAATCCTTCCACTTGCGCAAATCGTTCACCAGCGGAAACACCACGGACGGGGACGCCGACATCGTCGCGCTGCGCACAACGCGAAACTCCGACGGCCGCGTCGAGACGAAAATCAAAAAACCAACGACAACGACGGCAATGACCGCAACCAAGACCAGGACTATTCGCATCTTCCTTCTCCTTCTAATCTGTTCGGGCGGCCATCGCGCCCCGCGTTCTCACTGTTCTAGCGGGTTGATCACCATCCAGTGCACGCCAAACTTGTCCGTGAGCATGCCGAACTTGGACGCGAAGAACGTCGGCCCCATCGGCATGAACACGTTGCCGCCTTCCGAAAGCGCGGCGAAGCATTTCTCCGCGTCGGCGTCGTTCGTCACGCCTAGTGACAGCATGATCCCCGCGAAGTTGGTTTGTCCGCTATTTCGTCCGTCGGAGGCGAACAGTTGGGTCTCGCCGATTTGAATGCACGAGTGCATTACCTTGTCGCCCGTCCCCGCCGCGCACGCGTTCGGATCGGGGCTGTCCTTGTAGCGCATCAGCATGACCACCTTCGCGCCCAGCGTTTTCTCGTAGAACGCGATCGCCTCGTCGCATCGTCCATTGAAATCCATGTATGCCTGAACACGCATAGTTCTACCCGCTCCTTTTTGTTGCATCGCCAGAAACAGCCCGCTGCGTTTACGCAGCCATCGTCTTTACGTACTCGGCCAAGCGCGCCAGCGTCTGCTGGCCGCCTTCGGCCGCACCGAATTCTTTCGCGCGCCGGAATTCGTCCGCGCTGGGGAACAGCGCGCGCAGCGTCACCTTTGTCTTGCCGCCGGCGTCGTCGAGCGTCACCGTGGAACGGAACAACACGGGGCCGTCGGGACGATCGCCGGAATGTTCGTAGACCAACCGCTCCGGCGGCAGCACTTCCACATATACTATCTTATTAGGGTAATCGGTGCCATCGGGGCCGTGCATGATGAACCGCCACACGCCGCCGGGCCGAACGTCCATCTCGTGAATCGTGTTCGTGAAACCGTTCGGTCCCCACCAATGCTTCACATGTTCCGGCTCGGTGAACGCGCGGAACACCAATTCGCGCGGCGCGTCAACGAGGCGTTCTATCACCATTTCACGGTCGACGGTATCGTTCAGCATGGTTAACCCTTCAACCGACAGCGTGGCGCCGTCAACACGATTTCGATGCGCAGCCTTACGCATCGGCGCAATCTAGCGGGCAACATACGCCGCCAGCCGATCGAAGCACTCGCTCCATCCGGTGTTGTGATCGTTCCGCGACGAGTCGGACTCGAACACCGCCTGGTGAAACGTGAACTTCGTCTTTCCGTTTGCATCCTCGAAGAGGACCGTCACGATCGTCTCGTGTCCTCGTTTACCTTCCGGCGTGTCCCATGAAAACGTGAACACCAGGCGCTCGGGTTCGACGACTTCGCGATACACGCCCTGCATCCAATAGTCTTTGCCCTCGCCGGAGCGGATGTGAATGCGGTAGAACCCGCCGGGCCGGACGTCTATGTTGCAGTCCGGCGTCGTGAAATTCTTCGGTCCCCACCACTGCGCCAGGTGCTGGGGCTGCGTCCACACCTTGAACACCAGTTCGCGCGGCGCGTCGAGCACGCGCGTGATTAGTAGCACCCGGCTGGCCGGCTCGGTGATGAGGTTACTCATCGGCACGGCCGTTCCTTTCCGCCGCCTGCAGTTCGCGGAGGTATTCCTCCAACCGGTCGAGGCGCTCTTCCCAGAATCTGCGGTATTGCTCGACCCAGTCGTACACCTCGCGCAGCGGCTTGGCGCGCAGACGCGCCGGCCGCCATTGGGCGTCGCGCCCGCGCTCGATTAGCTTGGCCCGCTCCAGGACCTTCAGATGCTTCGAGACCGCCGGCAGGGTCATCTTGAACGGCCGCGCCAAGTCCTTGACCGACGACTCGCCCGACGCCAACCGGGCCAGGATGGCCCGCCGCGTCGGGTCCGCCAGTGCCGAGAACGTCATACTGAGTTGATCCGCAGACATTTTATATACCGATTGGTTAATTAACTAATAGGTAAATTACACGAAATGAATTGGTTTGTCAATAGGCTTGCAAGCTTTTTAGCACCAATATATTACGCCAAACTGTGTTGTTCAGTGCCGAAGGTGGGTAATGAGCCAATCGGCCGACTTGTCCAGCGCCGCTGGTGGAATCGTGTGTCCCTGCCGGTGGTTGTACAGCCCGATTCGCGCGGACTCACCGTAGAGTTTGTAGACGGGCAGCGCGGCTTCGACGAACGGCCATGTGCGGTCGCCATCGGCGACCGACGTGTTCGGAGGCCCGGATTCGCCGGCGAGAATCAGGAACGCGCGCGGCGCAATGAGGGCAAGCAGTTGGTGGTGGTTTAGTTTGAACGCGGGATCGCGAATGCCTTGGCCGAGATACCAGGGGTCGTGCCAGTTCGTGAAGCCCAGACCAATCCCGCCTTCGCTGAAGACGGCCGCCTTCACGCGCTCGTCGAACGCGGCGAGGTAGAGCGTTTCCTTTGCGCCGAGCGAATGGCCCACCGCGCCGATGCGTTTTGCATCCACCTCCGGCAGGCTTGCGAGTATGTCCACCGCGCACTGCGCGTCGTTGAGCATCTTACGCATGCCCAGCGTATTCGGATGCCGCTCCTTGAACCTCGCGACGGCTTCGAGATACTCGATTGACGGATCGTTCCACAAAAAGCATTGCGGACAAAACACCACAATACCCTGTCGCGCGAATATCAGTCCCAGCGCCTGAGCGTCGCGGCCCTTGACGCCGGCGACTTCGTCGATCGTGTCGGGCGTTGTCGAGTGCAGCACTACCAGCGCCGCGCGCGGCGCCTCTCCAATCGGATCGGGATACAGCAAGTAGCCATCGACCGCAATGCCTGCCTCCGATTCGTAGCGCACGCGAATGCGGCGGCAGCCTTCCGGATGATCTTCCGCGACCGTGGTCAATTTCACCGGCGGACGTTCCGGCATAGGCCCCAAGAAATCCATCCAACGGTCTCGAAGCTGCGACCGCCGCTTCTCCCATTCCGCCACATTTGTGACCGGCGAACCGTCTTCCGCGACCAGGAGCGGCTCGAAATACCCCGTATCTACGGGTTTCAAGTCCCGTGGCGCTTGCTGCACCTCTGCCAGCCACGGCACATCGCGGTGACTTTCGGTATGGGTGACACGCGCGCTCACGACCGCGCCGAGCGCGGCGCAACTCCGTTGAAAAAAGCCGCGCCGAGTCATCGCGCTTGCGCTCAAGATTGAGTCCGGCACTTAGTACCGCACATCCAATTCGATTTCGGTAAGGTTCATCTTTCCGGCAATCTCGGAGTTCAATTTCGCTGGCGCCACGACGAGCGAGTTCTCGCCGCGGGCAATGTGATCGGCGCGCAGCGCAATCTCGAACTCGAGGAACGGCGCGAGCGTCACCGTGTGCATGCGCGTGTCGCGCCCGCTCCCCGCGAAGCGCAGCGAAATGGCGCCCGCATCGATCGCGCCTCCATTCAGCGCAATGGTGAACGCATCGGTGCGCGTGACATTATCGACTTTGAAGCGCAGCGTGATTGCGCGCGCGGCGCTCAGGTCCTCGTAGCAACGAAAGTCCGCCTTCAACGTGGCGCCTTCCGCGCCGCGTTCGATCGCGGGAATCGTCGGAGCGAAGTGCCGGTACCCCGTGTCGCCGCTGAAACCGAATAGATAATGCTTGTCCTTGCCTTTCAATGCGTCCGGATTTCCGATTTCGTCCAATGCCTGCGCAACCGTGCTGAAATCGAGCTGACCGTAGTGGCGGAGGTCCGGCAAGGTCATCGGCACTTCCTTCGCGTTGGACGCGACTTGCATCGCAAGTTCGAACAGACACGGATAGTTGAACAGGTAGACTCCGTCCGCTCCCGCGCCGTACGCATTCGCGGCCGCGGCGCGATATTCCTCCAGGCCGAGATACCGCCCCGTTTGCGGCGAACAATTCACGTACGCAAACACCGGGGTGCCGTTCACGAGCAATGTCTGCCACCGCTCGATGGCCGCGTTCATGTACACCTGATACGTGCCGACGCTTATGCAGTCGAAAAGTCTCTCGGCGTCCCACGCGGCGGCGTCGAGTCCGCTCTCCAAACACAGTTCCGGCGTGAGTGGAACATTCACGGTAAGCAGATAATCCGCTCGGTTGAGCCGTTTCGCCTGTTCCGCAAGGGCGGCCTTGATCGTGCGCACCAGTTCGGTGAACAGCGGCGCGTGTTCCTTGCCCTTATCGGGCGCGAAGAAATACGGCGACCGCATGGCGTCCAATTCGAGTCCATCGACATCCGGAAAGAGTTCCATAAACTCTACCACGCGCCGGTAGAAATGATCGCGCACAACGTCCGAGGCGTAGTCGAGGCAGCCGCCGTAATATCCGTACGCGGGGCCGAGCGCGTGTTGCGCGTGCTGCTTCCAGAATTCGCTGACGTCCGGATTGTCCGGCGTCGTGAAATGCGCATCGTTCATGCGGAAGCTTGCAAGCGTGGTCTTGCCCAGTTCGCGCAGTATCCGTAGCGCCGTCCCGATGAAGCCCCCCGGCTCGGACGAAAAATTGTCCACGTTGCGGTGGGCGCGCACGCGTTTCAAATCGCCGCCGGGACTCACCGCGCTGTAGTGCACACCGACCTTGGTCGGGTACAGGGTCGGCCACGACATGTCGCCAACGCAGAACGCAACGGCGTTCACGCCGGGCCGGCAATAACTCTCGAAGTAGCGCCGCAGGTCCGCCGCGTGCAGGTCGTCGTTCATGTAAATGAAGACGTTGCCGTCGTCGTTCAGCGTCAACCCACTGCGCACCGGCCGCCTTTCCGCCGGCAACGCGCCGCCCGCCAACGCACCAACCGCCGACAGCGCGGTAGCGTGTAGAAATGTCCTGCGGTCAAGTCCCTGATGTGTCACCCTGCCTCCTTGTCATGCGGGCGCACCAATGCCCGGTATGCATACGCATGGGTTCGCAAGTACGATACACTATCCTGTACGATTAGAATATTGGTGACTTTTCCGCGGGGTTGCGGTGCAACAGCGGACGCGAAATGCAGAAAGTCCTGCGCAATCTATGAAACGTGTGTGTGACGTTCCCGCGGAGCGCGGCGCCACCACTTCCAGAATGCAGTAAGCGATGAGTCTGGACAAGAACACCCTCGATCAGTTGCGTATTGACCGTGCCGCGGCGCCCCGGCGCGGTCCGTTTGTCGCCATTCTCGCCCTAATTCTCGTGGGAGCGCTCGCGGGCGCGGGGATTATCTTTTGGTCCATGTCACCGACGCAGGCGAGTGTCCGCACCGCCCTGGCGAAGGAAACCGTCAGCGGCGGATCGTCGACACTCCTGAATTCCTCGGGATACGTCACCGCACGGCGCGAAGCGACTGTTTCATCCAAGGTTACGGGCAAGGTGATGGAAGTGCTCGTCGAAGAAGGGATGAAGGTCGAAGCGGACCAGGTCGTCGCGACAATCGATTCGTCCAACGTCACACGAAGCCTTGAACTTGCGGACGCGCAAGTGATGTCCGCGCGCGAAGCGCTCGAGGAGACGCGCGCGAACATCCTCCTGGCCGAGCGCGAACTCAAACGCATCTCGGACTTGACCGCGCAGGAGGTGACCACCGAGTCGGAGCTTGACCGCGCCGTGGCGGAAGAGAAATCGTTGAAGGCTCGGCTCGATCGCCAGCAGGCCGACGTTACCGTGGCCGAGCGCCAGGTCGCTTTCTGGAAACAGGAACTCGCGGACTACACCATTCGCGCACCGTTCACCGGCATCGTGACCGCGAAGAACGCGCAGCCCGGCGAGATCATTTCGCTCATGTCCGCCGGCGGCGGGTTCACGCGCACCGGCATTTGCACGATAGTGGACATGAGTTCCCTCGAGATTGAAGTGGACGTGAGCGAGAGCTACATCAACCGCGTGCAGCCCGGCCAACCCGTGCAGGCCACGCTCGATTCGTATCCGGACTGGAAAATCCCCGCGAAGGTCATTGCAATCATCCCCACCGCCGACCGGCAGAAAGCGACGGTGAAAGTGCGCGTCGGGTTCGATGCGCTCGACCCTCGCATCCTGCCGGATATGAGCGTGAAAGTCGCGTTCATGAGCACCGGCGAGGCCGAAACGGCGCAGCGTAGCGTTTCCGTCCCCAAAGCAGCGGTGCGCCAACGCGACGGGAAAGACATCGTGTTCGTCGTGCGCGAAGGCACGGTGGAACGGCGCGCCGTCACCATCGGCGCGGAGAACGGCGACGAGGTAACCATCGCCGCGGGAATCGCCGGCGGCGAATCGGTTGTTGTGGATGGGCCGGAATCCCTGGCAGACGGCGACAAAGTAACGGAGGTGAAAGCGTGACGACAAACGGAAACCCGTTGGTGCGGGTTCAAAACGTCGATCGTACGTTTCGGCGCGGCTCGGAAGACATCCACGTCCTGTCCGGTATGAACTTCGACGTACCCAACGGCGAGTTCGTTGCGCTGATGGGGCCATCCGGTTCGGGCAAATCGACGCTGCTCAATCTTATCGGCGGGTTGGATCGCCCGACAACCGGAACGGTGACCATCGGCGGCGAACGTATAGACAGTATGTCCGATCGCCAACTCGCCGCGTGGCGCGCGCGCCACGTCGGGTTTGTCTTTCAGTTCTACAATTTGATGCCGGTCTTGAGTGCGGCGCGCAACGTAGAATTGCCGCTGCTGCTCACGCACCTCTCCGGCGCGCAGCGCAGGAAGCACGTCGAGACCGCGCTGTCGGTCGTCGGCCTGTCGCATCGCATGAACCACTACCCGCGCACGCTCTCCGGCGGCGAGCAGCAGCGCGTGGGCATTGCCCGCGCCATCGCCACGGACCCGACGCTGTTACTGTGCGACGAGCCCACCGGCGATCTCGATCGCAAATCCGGCGACGAAATCCTCACGCTCCTGCAGGCCCTCAACAGCGAACACGGCAAGACCATCATCATGGTCACGCACGATCCGCACGCGTCCGCTCGCGCGACGCGCACCGTCTACCTCGAGAAGGGCCAACTCTCGACGGAGAAGCCGGAATGAAGTTTGTCGGCCTCGTCTGGAGCAACCTCAAACGTAAAAAGCTGCGCACGTCGCTGACGCTGCTCTCAATCTTTGTCGCATTTTTCCTCTTCGGACTGCTCAGCACAATTAAGGAATCGTTCACCGCGGGTGTCGCGCTGGCGGGACAGGACCGGCTCATTGTGCGCCACAAGGTGTCGCTCATCCTGTCGCTGCCGGAATCGTATCGCGCGCGTATCGCGCGTATTCCCGGCGTTGCGTCGGCTGTAAACTTCACGTGGTTTGGCGGCATCTACATCGACGAGCGCAATTTCTTTGCTTCGATGCCCACGGACCCGGAGCCATTCCTTGCAATGTACCCGGAGTACCTTCTGCCGGAGGATCAAAAGCAGGCATGGCTCAACACGCGCACGGGCGCCATCGCCGGCCGCGCGCTCGTAGATCGATTTGGCTGGAAGATCGGTCAGAAGATTCAAATGTATTCGCCGATTTGGATGCGCGAAGGCGATGGCGCGTGGGAGTTCGACATTGTCGGCATCTACGAAGGCGCAAAAAAAGGCACCGATACTTCCGGATTCTATTTCCGGCATGACTACCTGGAGGAAGGGCGCGTACAGGGAAAAGGCGAGGTAGGCTGGTACGGAGTCCAAGTGACGGACCCGGAGCGCGCTGTCGAGGTCGCGTCCGCGATTGATGCCGAGTTCGCGAATTCGCCGTTTGAAACGAAGGCCGAACCGGAGGGCGCTTTCATCCAGGGGTTCGCGCAGCAGATTGGGGACATCGGCACGATCATGATCGCCGTGGTCAGCGCCGTGTTCTTCACCATTCTACTTGTCGCGGGCAATACGATGGCGCAGGCCGTGCGCGAGCGTACCGTCGAGATTGGCGTACTCAAGGCAATCGGATTCACTAACGGCCTCGTGTTGGCGCTCGTCTTGGTCGAGTCGTGCATTATCGCTGTCGTCGGTGGCCTGCCTGGCCTTGGTGCGGCGTGGTTGTACACTACGTTTGTCGGGAGTCCCGACCCCGCGAGCCTTCCCGTCTTCTATCTGCCGAGCCGTGATGTGGCGATTGGCGTCGTGTTGGCGGTTGCGCTGGGCCTTGTCGCGGGCATGTTTCCCGCGCTGCAGGCGATGCGGCTGCGGGTGGCCATGGCGTTGCGGAGGGAGGCGTAATGAATTGGCTCGTTCAAGTCTACGCAATCACCCTGTTCGCGCTCCGCACCATCCCCCTGCGGTTGGGTTCGTCGTTCGCCACCGTCGTCGGCATAGCGGGCGTGGTCGGCGTGTTCGTGGGCGTGCTCTCGATCGCGGAAGGGTTCCGCGCGGCGATGTCCGTTTCCGGCACAGACGACATCGCCGTCGTACTGCGCGGCGGGGCCGACAGCGAGTTGAGCAGCGGACTCTCCCGCGAGGAAACGCGCCTCATTGCGGACGCGCCCGGGATATTTCGCGCTGCCGACGGCCCGCTGGTCTCGTCAGAACTGTTTGTTATGATCAATCTGCCGAAGCGTTCGACAGGGACGGACGCAAACGTCCCATTGCGCGGCGTCCAAAAGGCGGCAATGGACGTCCGCAGTGATTTCAAAATTGTCGAAGGCCGCGCTTTCGATTTGGGACGCAACGAGGTCATTGTAGGCGTGGGGGCGTCGCGCGCATTCGCGGGCCTCGATGTCGGAAAAAAGATTCGCGTGGGACAGAACGAATGGGAGGTCGTCGGTATGTTCACCGGCGGCGGCGGCTCCGCGGAATCGGAGGTTTGGACAGACGCCGCCGTGCTCCAGCCCGCGTACAACCGGGGCGACACATTCCAGTCGGTCTACGCAAAACTGACCTCGCCGGAAGCGTTCACCGAATTCAAAGACGCACTGACGGCAAACCCTCAGCTTAAAGTAAAGCCGCTGCTCCAAGGCCAATACCTCGCGGAGAAATCCGTCGTCTTGACGAATATTATCCGCGGCATCGGCGTGCTGATTACCACGTTGATGGCGCTCGGCGCATTGTTCGGCGCGCTGAACACGATGTACAGCGCCGTCGCCGCGCGCACGCGCGAAATTGCCACCCTCCGCGCGCTCGGCTTTGGGTCCGGGCCGATTATTCTCTCAGTCATGTTCGAGTCGCTGGTGCTCGCCATCATCGGCGGATCGATTGGCGCGGCCGCCGCCTACGCCGCGTTCGACGGGTTCCAGGCGTCAACGATCAACTTTCAGACGTTCAGCCAGGTCGCGTTCGCGTTCGCCGTCACGCCGCAACTGCTCGTCTACTCCGTCATGTGGGTCGCGATGATCGGGTTACTCGGCGGCCTCTTCCCCGCTATCCGCGCGGCACGGCTGCCGATTGCCACGGCGCTGCGGGAAACGTAGTAGGGATCAGTCCAATTTGAGTAGAGCTCGAAACCCGGCTTGCTCAAAATGTCGGTCTGTCGTCAACGCATCCGTAATCCCCATGTCCTGCATGACTGTAAATGAGATGCAGTCCGTTAGGGACCAGTCTTTATCGGGCCGCTCGGACATAAGATGCAGTCCTCGTTCCAGAAGGTGCGATCCGAGCGGGACGACGGTGACGCGCTTAGTATCTCGGACCGCCTTTAACAGCCCAAGGAAATCGGCGAGGTCCTCCGCGCGCGAAAGTGAATTTCCCAATTCAAGAATGATGAATTCGGTTGTGACAATTGCCCGGTTGCTTTTCGATTCGGCCACCGCAAGGGTGTGCGCAGCATCATTGGCACGGAGCGCTGCCAGGTAATACGAGGTGTCGGCAAATGCGGTGGACGAACGCATCAGCGCTTCGGTTCACCATTCACATAGAAGCCGTGGTTCTTCACGAAATCCTCTGGCCAATGAGGACGGGGCTTCGCGAGTTTCAGGATGGCCGCCAATAGCGGATCTTCCTCCGGAGTTAGCTCCAAAGGCTCTATCCTGACTTCCGTACCTTCGGGGAGTTGGGCATCGGGAGGTAGTACGACGACCCCATTTTGAACTTTTCCTACGTATGTCATGTCCAATACTCTATTTTTTGGGCTCGCCTCTGACGTAGTGGCCGTGATTAAGCGCGTAATCCTCCGGCCAGTGCGGACGGGGTTTAGCGACGCGGCACAAAGCCGCGAGAAATGGATCGGCGTCCGACGCCGAGTCCAATGGCTCGATCTTTACTTCGGCGCCTTCCGGTAACTGCCCTTCCGGCGGCAACACCACCACACCGTTATGAACTTTTCCTACGTACGTCATACTTTCATTCTATATCGAATCAAAGCTACTTGGCAATAGAACGAACCGCAAATTAGGTCCGACATCCGCAAGAAGTGGGTCAATGTTGTTTATGCCAATATCGGCCGAATCACGTTTCCATGCACATCGGTCAACCGCATGTCGCGTCCGCCGAAGCGGTAGGTGAGCCGCTCATGGTCTACGCCGAGTTGGTGGAGAATGGTGGCGTGGATATCGTGGATATCGACCGGGTTCTCGACTGCGGCCATGCCCATTTCGTCGGTTGCGCCGTAGGTCATGCCGCCGCGGATGCCGCCGCCCGCCATCCAGATCGTGTAGCCGCTGACGTGGTGGTCGCGGCCGTCTTCGCCGGAGGAATGCGGCGTACGGCCCATCTCGCCCGCCCACAACACAAGCGTGTCATCGAGCAGGCCGCGCGCCTTCAGGTCTTTTAGCAGCGCCGCAACGGGCTGGTCGGTGATGCGCGCGTTCTCTTCGTGCCGCAACTTCAATTCGCCGTGCTGATCCCACGGCGCGTTGTTGTTGTGCGTGAGCGGGCAGGTGATTTCGACGAAGCGCACGCCCGCCTCGATCATGCGCCGCGCGCGCAGGCACTGCAGCGCGTAAAACTTGTCGTAGTCGATCTCGCGATCGACGCCGTACATCCTTCGCGTGGCCTCGCTCTCGCCGCTCACGTCGCACAGTTCGGGAATGAGCGACTGCATGTGCGCCGCGGTTTCGTAATTCCGAATCGCCGATTCAATTGCATCTGACCCACCAACCGACGCGGCGAACGCGCCGTCTTGCTCACGCAGGAACGCCAGCTTCGCGCGCTGCACCTCGGGCGAATCCGACGGCGCGATGTTATCGACCGGATCGCCGTGCGCGCGGACCATCGCCGCCTGGTGCGTCGCAGGCAGGAACGAACTCGCAAAATTCTGGGAACCGCCATTCGGCACCCAATCGTTGTTCAGCAGCACGTAGCCCGGCAGTTGTTCGTTTTCCGTGCCGAGCCCGTACGATATCCACGCGCCGAAGCTTGGCGCCGCGCCGATGCTGCGGCCCGTGTGCAACAACAGATTCTGCGCTCCGTGCAACGGCGTCTCGCCGACTACGGAACGAATAACGCACAGATCGTCCGCAACGTTCGCCACGTGCGGAAACAAATCGCTCACCCACAACCCGGACTCGCCGCGCTGCTTGAATTCCCACAAGTGCTTCAACCATTTCCGCGACGGACTGATCGCCTGTGATTTCAGATCGGCGACCCACTGCGCCTGTTGACCGTGCCGCTTCTCGAGTTCCGGTTTCGGATCGAACGTGTCGATGTGAGACACCCCTCCGTCCATAAACAAAAAGATCACGCGCTTTGCGCGCGGCGCGAACTGCGGTGTCGGAACGCGCGGCTCCGCCGCCGCCCAACGGCTGGCAAGCCCCGCGAGCGCGAGTTGGCCAAACCCCATGCTCGTGCGCCGCAGAAACCCGCGCCGCGTCATTGCCGGTGCTTCACACCCGGGACACAGCGGATTCACCGACAGCCGATTCGATTCCGCGCGCTCACTGGACATAGATGAATTCCTTCAAATTGAACAGCGCGTGCGCCACGTCCTGCCACACCGGCTGGCAGGTCATCATCGTTTCCGCCGGGACATTGTGAAGTTCGGCGCAACGGCTTGCGAGCGCGACAACGCGCGCGACTTCCGATTCGTCCGGCATTCGCCCAAGTGCCCCCGCGAACATGTGCTGTGCGCGCTGCTCCGCCGACGCCGCGCCATCCGCGACGGCGCGATCGCCCCAATGTTTCGCCATCGCAATAACAAACGGGTCATTCAACATCGCCAGCGCCTGGTTCGGCACGTTCGTCGCGTCCCGCTTGCCCGTGCACAGCTTCGGGATCGGCTGATTGAACAGCGCGAGGAACCTCGGCGGTTCCATCATCGTCATCTCGATGTAAATACTGCGTCGGCCGTCGCCATCGATTGGTCCGTTGTAGAGGCGCTTCGCGGGGTCTTCCGCGGCGCGATTCGGCTCGATTGGCGGGCCGTACATTGTATCGTCCCACCGGCCCGCGGCAACCAGCATCGCGTCGCGGATCGATTCCGCGTCGAGCCGGCGCATCGGCATATGGTGCCACAGCCGGTTCTCGGGGTCGGCGGCGACCGCATACTCGCTCGCAGCGCACGATTGCCGCCACGTCGCCGACATGACCATCAACTTCGCCAGCTTCTTCAACGACCACCCATCTTCCATAAACCGCCGCGCCAACCAGTCCAACAATTCCGGATGTGACGGCGTTTCGCCGAGGTGCCCGAAATCGTCGACTGTGCGTACAATCCCTTCACCAAAAAGTTGACACCACACGCGGTTCACGAACACGCGCGCCGTCAGCGGGTTCTCGTCGCTGGCAATACCGCGGGCGAACTCGAGTCGCCCGCTCGAGTTCTCTTCCGCGCGCGGAGCGGGTCCGCCAAGAAAGCGAATGGTGCCACGTGGCGCGGGGTCGCCAAATTCCGTGTACGACCCGCGCACGCCGATGCGCTCGTCGCGCCCTTCGCGCCAGTCGTCCACCGAACCAACGACGCGGTCCGGCTGCAGCCGTTTCTCCGTCTCGCGATACCGCGCGACCAACTGCGCCAATTTCTCGTTCGCCAGCGCATCGTTCGGCAGCCACGATGCTGCAAGCGCTTCGTTCAACGTCCGAACATCTCGCTCGTCACATGTCTCCGATCGCCAGTTTTCGACCGCCGCCATGATCCACGCAGCGAACCGCGCGGCCGCTTCCTGCTTCGACGCGGGCGCAGCGCCATCGAACAACTTCGCAAAATGCGCGAGTTCGTCCTTCGGCCCCGCGTCCGCCGCGTGCTTGTACACGCGCGTCACGCCAAACCACGAGCGAGGATCCTTTTCGTCGGCTTCCTTGAGTCCCTGGTACGCCGCGCGCGGCGGGAAATAATTGTTCAGCGCCTTTGTCACCATTTCGAGATACACGCGGCGCGGCGTGTTGTCTGTGCCGCCCGCGAGCGCGGGCAAGTTTCGCGCCGTCATCGTCATCCACCCGGTCATGGGTTGGTTCAGAAACTTCATGCGCTCGCTGTGGAACGCATTTTCGACGACGAGCGATTGCGCCGCGTGTTTGCCACCCGCGTATCCGACCGACATCGTCAGCGGCGGTTCCTGTTCGAGCAATGGACTGCGCACCGCTCCTGCAAGCCGTGACGACCACACGTGCGACCAGCGTCCCGCTGGAAGGACGTGCGCGATCGCCGCCCCGCCCTCCTCCGCGACAACGATTTCGCCGTCCCGCACACGCCCGTGCGCCATTCCGAATCCGTCCACTTTCCACCCATCGGGAATGGCGTCGCCGGTGAAGTCCGCGATCAGTTGCAGATTGGCCGTATTCTCCGACACGCGCTGGTCGTGCTTCACGCGGTAGTCTTCCGCAACCGTTTTCCATGTGGCGTCCGCCGTCTCACCGCTTTTCATCGCGGTGATCATCGCGCGCCACAGTGCAATCGCGGAATTTGGAAACTCCGGCAGCGCCGGCTTGTCCGCCGGCTTTGCGCCCGTTGTCTTCACGGGTTCCTCCGGGGGTGTTGCGAGGACGGCGTCTACGATTCTTTGCTCCGACTGCCGCCACACCTCCGCCATCTCCGCGCGAATGCCGCCCTTGATCGATTTCAATTCGTCCAGGACAGCACGATTCGGATCGGTCGTATCCGCGGTGCGCGCAATCCACCGTGAACTCATGAAGACCCCGGCGAGGCCGAAGTAGTCCTGTTGCGCGATGGCGTCCAGCTTGTGATCGTGGCACTGCGAGCAGGCGACCGTGGTGGCGAGATACCCCTTGCTCACCGTATCGATGATGTTCGCCATCGCCTCCTGCGTCACGCCCTCGGCGTCGCCGTTGTCGCCGTGGCGCCGCTCGCCAAGCCGCATCGCCGTGGGCGCGATGAGCGATTCGTTCAACCCCGTTGTGGCGTCGAACCGCGGTTCGATGAGGTCGCCCGCGATCTGTTCGAGGATGAGTTGATTGAACGACACGTCCGCATTGAACGCACGAATGAGGTAGTCGCGGTACATCCACGCGTTTTTCGCCGGCGTGTCCCACTCGTAGCCGTGCGTGTCTGAATAATGGACGACGTCCATCCAATGCCGCGCCCAGCGCTCGCCAAAGTGCGGGCTATCGAGCAGGGACTGCACATAGCGGTCGTAGGCATCCGGCGACTCGTCAGCGATGAAACGCTCGACTTCCCCGGGATTCGGAGGCAACCCGATGAGCGCGAAGCTCAATCGCCGCGCCAGCGTCCGCCTGTCTGCCTCCGGCGCGGGAGTGAGGCCATCGGCATCGAGACGCGAGAGGATGAACCGATCAACGTCGTTCCGTGCCCAGGACGGATTCGCTACCGCCGGCGGATCGACAAGAGCGACCGGACGGAGGCTCCACCACGTAAGCCGTTCGGCATAGGCGGCTTCCCAACCCTCATTTTCGGCGGCGCCGGCGCACCACGCCGAAGCAAACGCAGCGCCAAACGCAGCGAAAAACGTGCGCGCGCGGCGTCGCATCCCAGTTGGTCTGCCGGTTGTCGATTCCATCGTTCCGGACACATCCCTTGCAGCATCGCCGACAGCCCCGTGTGGCGAGCGGCATCCAGCCTAATGGCATGGCCGCGCGCATCGCAAGCTGCCGCGCCTTGAAGCGGGCCGCCGGTTCCGATTAGATTTGCCGGGGCTGTGACTGCATTGCTCAGGGGGCTGCGGCGCAATTGCTTCGCATGCAAACGCGGGTACGTTCCCTGGTCGTTGCTCCAATCGAATGGCATTCACCAAAGGAGTCGATGTAATGAGGGTTGGCCGAAGTGTCCCCGGGGCCGTTCTAACCGTTGTGGTGGCGCTGTGCGCCGCAACCGCACACGCGCAATTCGCCTTCGAGAAGGGCGACCGCGTCGCGCTTGTCGGCAACGCGCTGCCCGACCGCGCGCAACACGACGGGTGGCTCGAGGCGTACCTTCAAACCGCCAACCCCGGCAAGGACCTCGTGTTTCGCACCTTGGCGTTCTCCGGCGATGAAGTCGCCCGGCGCCCCCGCGAAGAAGGCTACCCCAGCCCGGACGAAATGCTGACGCTAATGAAGGCGAACGTTATCTTCGCGTTCTTCGGATACAACGAGTCGTTCTACCACGACCCGGAAGCGTTCAAACGCGACCTGCGCAACTTTATTGACGAGACGGCAAAGAAGAACTACGACGGAAAGAACGCCCCGCGCGTTGTACTGTTTTCGCCAATCGCGCACGAGAACCTGAACTCACCCAATTTCCCCGACGGCGTCGAAAACAATCTGTGGCTGTCGATCTACACCGATGCGATGGCGCGTGTCGCCGCGGAAAAAAGCGTGACCTTTGTCGATCTCTACGCGCCGACCCGCGCGCTCTACAGCGCAATCGAGGACCCGCTCACGATCAACGGCGTCCATCTGAACGATCGCGGTAACCGCGAACTCGCGAAGGTAATTGTCGAAGGCCTCGGCCAGAAGATCAACGAAGATTCGATAGACATGGTGCGCACCGCCGTACTGGACAAAAACTGGTGCTGGTTCAACCGCTATCACGCGACCGACGGCAACGACGTATGGGGCAATCGCTCCATCCTCAAGTTCGTTGACGACCAGACGAACGCGGAAGTGCTGCAACACGAATTGGTGATGCTTGACGCAATGTCCGCAAGCCGCGACGTGGCGATTTGGAGCGCTATTGGAGGGAAGTGCATCAAGCCCGACGACAGCAACGTACCGAAGCCGTTGCTCGTGAAAACAAATATCGCGCCCGACGGAAAAACAGGCTCAACGGCCTACGTGCCCCCGAGCGAAGGCGTGAACACATTCAAGCTCGCGAAAGGCCTGAGGGCGAACTTGTTCGCATCGGAAGAGCAATTCCCCGAACTGGTGAACCCGGTGCAGATGGACGTCGACACGAAGGGCCGCATCTGGGTGGCGGCGTGGGAGACCTACCCCAAGTGGCAACCCGACCACGAGATGCACGACCGTCTGCTCATCCTTCCGGATGAAGACCGCGACGGCGTCGCGGACAAGGCGATTACGTTCGCGTACGTCCATAATCCCACCGGATTTACTTTCTGGAACGGCGGCGTCATCGTCGTCAGCGCTCCGAACATTTGGTTCCTGAAAGACACGGACGGAGACGACGTGGCCGATGTGCGCGAACTGATGTTCACCGGTCTCGATTCCGCCGACACGCACCACTCCGCGAACAATTTCGATTATGGGGCGGATGGGTACATCTACTACCAGCGCGGCATTTTTAACGTTAGCAACGTCGAGACGCCGTGGGGCCCGGCGCACCTGCATTCGAGCAAGTCGGGCATGTACCGGTTCAACCCGCGCTCGCACCGGTTCTCGTTTCATGCGGTGAACGAGCCGAATCCGCACGGAGGCGACTTCGACTACTGGGGCTACCATTTCGCCACCGACGCAACCTCGGGCCGCGCGTTTCAGGTGCGGATGGACGGCGACGGCAAGTTCAAGATGCACGAACTGCTCACCAAGACCGTCCGGCCCGTGCCGTCGAGCGGAATCCTGTCCACAACGCAGTTTCCCGACGAGTTCAACGGCAACTTCATCATTCTGAACAGCATCGGATTTCTCGGCATCAAGCGCTACACACTCGAAAACAAGGACGGAAACTTCTGGGGCACCGAGGCCGAAGACCTGCTCGTGTCGAGCGATCCGAACTTCCGTCCGTCGGATTTCAGAGTGGGCGACGATGGCGCGCTGTACGTGTCCGATTGGCAAAACGCAATCATCGGGCACATGCAGCACAACATTCGCGACCCAAGCCGCGATCACCTGCACGGCCGCGTCTATCGCATCACCGCCGAAGGCCGTCCGTTGCTCGACAGCGTGAGGGTCGACGGCGAGCCAATCGAGGCGCTGCTCGACCTGCTCAAGCATCCAATGAACGGCATCCGGTTGCGCGCACGCACCGAACTCAGCGAACGCGACACGAATGAGGTCATTACCGCTGTCGCGAAATGGATTCAGCAGTTCGACGTCGGCGCCGAGAAAGACGCGCACCACCTGCTCGAAGCGCTCTGGCTGCATCAGCAGCACAACGTGCTGAACGAAGGCCTGCTCACCGTCGCGCTCAATTCGCCCCATCCCGATGCGCGCCGCGCCGCCGAACGCGTAAAGTACATCTGGGAGATTGAAGGGCGCATCGGCGCGCAAAAATCCGCGGCAATGGACCACATGGCGCACCGGCACGACGCGAGTGCCGACACCGCAAGCTATCTCGAACAGGAAAAGTCGCCCGATCCGAAGATGGAAGGCGACACGATGGTCGTCCACATCCAGACGCTCAAGGAGCAGATGCGATACGACCGCAAGGCGTTTGCGGTCGGGCCGGGTATGAAGGTCAAAATCGTCTTCTCGAACCCCGACGCAATGGACCACAATATGATCTTCGTGCAGCCCGGCTCGGGGTCCCAGGTCGCGCTCGCCGCGATGATGCTCGGCGCGGACGGCATCAAGAAGAATTGGACGCCGCAGATCGACAAAATCTTCGCCGCGTCGAAAATGCTGTCGATGGGCGGCAAGGAAACCATCGAGTTCACCGCGCCGAAGGAACTCGGCCAATACGAGTACATCTGCACCTATCCCGGCCATTACCAATTGATGAACGGCATCATGCACGTGGTCGAAGACCCGCAGAAGTGGATGAACGAGAACAAGGACGTGCTGAACACGCCGGGCCGCAAGTTCGTGCAGGAGTGGAAAATCGCCAATCTGATCAATGACGTGTCGCCAATGGGAACAAGCTGGTCGCCCGAACGCGGCGAGAAGATTTTCAAGGAGGCGTCCTGCACGGTCTGCCACCTTCAGAACGAGAAGGGGGGCCGCGTTGGCCCTGATCTCACCGATGGAACCAAGCCCATGGACGCCGCGGCGATCTTGACGGAACTGCTCGATCCGTCGAAGGTAATCAACGAGAAATACAAGACGTGGCATTTGAGCGTAGATACGGGCGACATTCTCGAAGACGGCGATGTCTACGGAATTATTGTCGAAGAAAACGCCGATTACGTGCGCGTTCTCACGAATCCCTTACAGGACCTCGAAGGCAAAAAGATTTTGTACGGGCACATCAAAGAGAGAACGCCCGCGCCACTCTCCACGATGCCGACGGGGCTTCTAAACAGCTACACACGCGAAGAGATTCTGGACTTAATCGCGTATTTGCAGTCGATTCGCGTTACGAAGAATTAGCGAACTATAGGGTCGAGCGCGGCAACGCAGACGAGATAAACGGCCAAGGGCCAGATGCTGGAGGTAAGCCATGGTTAGAGCACCCTTGACTGCAATTCCAATCATCATGATGGTAATGTCGGCGGCCGTATTCGCCGCAGAACCCACCCACGTCGTCTACGAAGGCTCCGGAGGCATCGGCGCGGGCAAACACATCGTGTTCATCGCGTCCGACCACGAATACCGCGGCGAAGAATCGTTGCCCGCGCTGGCGCGCATTCTTGCGAAGCACTACGGCTTCAAATGCACGGTCATCTTCGGCACCGATCCGAAGACCGGTTTCCTCCTTCCCGGAAGCAGCGATCTGCACGGCCTAAGCGTCCTGAAAGAAGCCGATCTCATGGTCATTTTCATGCGCTTCATCAACATGCCCGACGACGAGATGCAGCACTTCGTCGACTACGTCGATCGCGGCGGCCCGATCATCGGTCTGCGCACGTCGACGCACGCGTTCCAAATCCCGAAGGAGCGCAAGTTTCACTCCTATGACTGGCAATACGCGGGCAAAGAATTTGAGAAAGGCTTCGGCCGTCAGGTGCTCGGCGAAACGTGGGTAAGCCACTACGGGGACAATCACAAGCAGAGTTCGCGCCTTGAGATCGTCCCGGAACAGAAGGAACATCCCATTCTGCGGGGCGTGAGCGACATGCACGTGCAGGCCGGCTGCTACACCGCCGACCCAATCGAAGGCAGCGTTGTCCTGGCGAAAGGAATCGTGCTTAACGGCATGACGAAAGACTCGCCAGTAGACCCGGAGAAGGGCGCAAACCCGCAGCCCGTCGTGTGGGTGCGCAACTACAAAAGCAAATCGGGCAAAGAGGCGCGCGTCTTCGCGACGACGCAGGGCGCGTCTGAAGACATCTTGAACGACGGCTTCCGCCGCCTGCTCGTCAACGCTCACCTCTGGTGCCTCGGCATGGAAGACCAGATCAAACCAAGCAACAACATCGAATTCGTCGGGCCCTACCACCCGACAACGTTCAGTTTCACCGAGTTTCGCCGCGGCATTATGCCGGCCGACGTCGCCGGCTGGGACACGCCGATCCTCAATCCAAACGCGCCACTCGTCGATAGATGATCCTCCCGTGCGCTTGACATGAAAGTGAATCCAATTAAGCTTGACGGTGATTGGAAAGCGGGTTTCGCGCTTGATGTACAAACGTTAAGTAGCGTGTATATCGGAGACGACGAGTACGGGCATCCACAATTCGAAACAAGGCGCAGCGAGGTTGGCGAATTGGTTTACCGGTTGAAGTATGCGCGGGACGAGTCAGTAGTGCGGCCACTCGCGGACACGGCGGCGGCCTTCGTCAAATTCCGGCGTTGGCCGATAGACGTCATTGTGCCTGTCCCACCATCCCGAAAGTCTCGGGAGTATCAACCTCTGCTGCTATTAGCCGATGCCGTCGGCCAAGCATTGTCGCTGCCTGTGCTCCGGAATTGTATCGCCAAGGTTAAGGCAACCCCCGAACTGAAGTCGATATCGGACTACGCGGAAAGGCTGGAACTCCTTGTGGACGCCTACCGTGTGTCGGCCGAACGGATCGAGAACCGGACGATACTATTGCTGGACGACCTATACCGATCCGGTGCTACACTGAAAGCTGCCGCCGGCGCACTTTCGGCGTCTGGCGGCGCGCAAAGTATCTACGTGCTGACGTTTACCAAGACGCGGGTAAAGCGATGACGACAATTTTCATAGGTGGTTCGAGGAAGGTTGCGCGCCTCGATCCTCGGGTCTTGAGCCGTATCAGGAATATCATGGACCGGTCCCTGTCCATTATTTTGGGGGATGCAAACGGTGTCGACAAAGCCGTACAGCGAATTCTGGCGGACGAGAATTATCGCAACGTGCGCATATACCACTCCGGAAGCGTGTGTAGAAATAATCTCGGAAATTGGTGCACGCGGCAAATCGAAACCGATTGCGCCACCGGCAATTTCTGGTTCTATGCCGCGAAGGATATTGCAATGAGCGATGACGCGGACTATGGGCTCATGGTCTGGGACGGCGAGAGTGCCGGGACCGTTCACAACATTCTCAATCTTGTAGACAAGGGAAAACCCGTCGTCGTGTACTTCGCGCCGGAAAGCCGGTTCGCGAACTTGAGGAACCCGGCCGATCTGGAATCGCTACTGGAACGTTGTCCGGGAGATGCTTTGCGGGATTTCGATCGTAAGCTTGACCTTGCCGCGCGGCTGCACGCTCGGCGCGGTAAGATCGGATTGGCCCAATAAGGGGCGCCTCACATTCTGGGCTGAAAAAAAAGGGGGACTATTCCATGAAGTGTTACGTCATCCACTTAGCCGTCGTCGTGGCGTTCTCTATTTCCTGCGCCACCGCTACGTCGCAGGAGATAGGCATGGACAAACTATACGAACTCAAGGACGCGAAGACCCGCTCGATCAGCCCGGAGAATTTTACGGGAGAGAAGGGCAAGGGCGGCATGGCCACGCTCGAGGAAGGTAACGCCAAGCGCGCGGCCCGTGAACTTGGGCAGGGGTGGAAGGTCAACCCGTACATCTACATCGAGCCGGGCCAGACATTCACCCTCGCGGAGATGAAAGGCCCCGGCGTCATCAACCACATGTGGATGACGCCCGTCGGCGATTACCGGCTGATGATCTTCCGGTTCTATTGGGACGACGAAAAGGAGCCGTCGGTTGAAGTGCCCGTCGGCGATTTCTTCGCGGCGGGCTGGGGCCTCGGCAACGAGCCGCGCATCACCTCGCTGGCGGTGTGCGTGAACCCGCGCAGCGGTTTCAATTCGTACTGGCAGATGCCGTTCCGCAAGAAGTGCCGTATCACGATGGAAAATCTCGGCGACAAGCGCGCAAGCCTCTATTACCAAATCGACTACTCGCTTGAACCCGTGGCAAAGAACACGCCGTACTTCCACGCGCAGTTCCGCCGCGTGAACCCGCTTCCATACAAAGACGTTTACACGATCGTCGACGGAATCAAGGGCCGCGGGCACTACGTCGGCACCTACCTCGCTCACGGCGCGAACAGCCCGGGCTGGTGGGGCGAAGGCGAGATCAAGTTCTACATGGACGGCGACACGGATTTCCCGACCATCTGCGGCACCGGCGAAGAAGACTACTTCTGCGGCTCATACGGCTACAACGAACGCATGGAAAACGGCCGCGACGCATACGAAAGCTTTACCAGCCCGTACACGGGCTTTTATCACGTGAAATACGAAGGTTCGCAACGCCGCTTCGGCCAATACCGCTGGCACATCACCGATCCCATTCGCTTCGAAAGCGATCTCCGCGTGACCATCCAGAGCCTTGGCTGGCAGAGCGAAGGCCGATACCTTCCGCTGCAGGACGACCAGGCATCTGTCGCGTACTGGTATCAGCTCGAACCGCACAATCCCTTCCCGCCGCTGCCTGCAAAGGAAAAGCTCGTCATCGCAAACGAGATACCGCTGGAAGGATTTCTGAAGAGCAACGTCTTCATCGACAAGACGAGCGTGGAAATTAAGGGCCGCGCCGGCGTCGCGGAAATCCGCTACACACGTGACGGCTCCGAACCCACAACGAGTTCCACACTCTACAACGGCCCCTTCGACGTGACTACTTCGTGCGTGGTGAAAGCGCGTGGCTTCGCCAACGGCAAAAGCGTTACGCCGATTCTCGAAGGCTCTTTCGTGCAAAAATCCGCGCGCGGCGCCGCGAAAATCGGCAAGACCAAACCCGGACTCGCGCTCGAATTCTTCTCGCTCGAAGATACCCTCGAATCGACCCAGGGCCTGGCCGGGCGTAAACCGGCCGAGAAGAGTGTCGCCAGCACAATCGCCCTTCCCGCAAGGGACTTGCCGGATCGCTTCGGAATGATCTTCACCGGTTACGTCACCGTCGCCGCGCGCGGCATCTATACGTTCTCGACGCTATCGAACGACGGCAGCCGCCTCTACATCGGCGACGAACTGGTCGTTGACAACGACGGTCCGCACGGCGACCGCGAAGTCTCCGGCCAGATCGCACTCGAACCCGGCGCGCACCCGATCCGCGTCGAATACTTCCAAGCGGGCAACATGAGTGTACTCGAGGCATCAATTGAAGGCGGCGGAATGGCGAAGCAGGCAATCCCAGCGCAAATGTTGTCTCACTGAGGTTCTCGACATTCAATCCAAAATCCAAAATCTAAAATCCAAAATGCAGCGGCAGTCTTCTGTGTTGCTGATTGCGCTGGCGCTGACGGGCAGCGCGTCAGCGGCCGAATATGACGCGGATGTCGCCATCTACGGCGGCACCTCGTCCGCCATTGCCGCCGCGGTACAGGTCGCGCGGATGGGCCATTCCGTTGTTGTCGTTTCGCCGGACAAACACCTCGGCGGATTGAGCAGCGGCGGTCTCGGCTGGACCGACACCGGCAAGAAGGAAACGATTGGCGGCATTGCGCGCGAGTTCTATCATCGCGTGTGGAAGCATTACGACAGTGCCGAGGCGTGGCGTTGGCAAACGCGCGAGGAGTACGGCAACAAGGGCCAGGGCACGCCCGCGATCGACGGCGACAACCGCACGATGTGGATATTCGAGCCGCACGTCGCGGAGGCGGTCTTCGAGGAGTTCGTCAAAGAGCATTCGATTCCCGTCCACCGCGATGCGTGGCTCGACCGCGAACATGGCGTAACCAAGGAGGACGGCCACATTGTCGCGATACGCACGCTCGCGGGCGATGCGTATCGCGCGAAGGTGTTCATCGACGCGACGTACGAAGGCGATCTCATGGCCGCGGCGGGTGTGTCGTACCACGTGGGCCGCGAATCGACCGCGGCGTACGGCGAGAAATGGAACGGCGTGCAGACCGGCGTGCTGCACCATCGCCACTACTTCATGGCGGAAATCAGCCCATACAAGGTCCCCGGCGATCCCGCGAGCGGGTTGCTGCCGCGTGTCTCTGCCGATCCGCCGGGCGAATTCGGCGCGGCGGACAAGCGCGTGCAGGCGTACTGCTACCGCATGTGCCTCACCGATCACCCGGAGAACCGCGTGCCGTTCGAGAAACCGGAAGGCTATGACGCCGCGCAATACGAACTGCTGTTGCGTGTGTTCGAGTCCGGCTGGCGCGAACACTTCCAAAAATTCGACCCCATTCCGAACCGCAAGACCGACACCAACAATCACGGCCCCTTCAGCACGGACAATATCGGCGCGAATTACGACTATCCCGAAGCGTCGTACGAACGCAGGCGCAAGATTCTCGACGAGCATACGCGGTATCAGAAGGGATTAATGTACTTCATGGCCAACGATCCGCGCGTGCCGCAGGACGTGCGCGAGGCAATGGGCAAGTGGGGCCTCGCGAAAGACGAGTTCACGGACAACGGCAACTGGCCGCACCAGATTTACGTGCGCGAAGCGAGGCGCATGATCGGCGCGTTCGTCATGACCGAACATGAGGTGCTCGGCAAACGCGACGTGGCGATGTCCGTGGGAATGGGTTCCTATGCGATGGACAGCCACAACGTGCAACGCTATATAAAACCTGACGGATTCGTGCAGAACGAGGGCGATATCGGCGTCAAGCCCGACAAACCTTATGCTATCGACTACCGGGCGCTCACGCCGAAACAAGACGAATGCGAGAACCTGCTCGTCCCAATTTGCCTGTCCAGCTCGCACATCGCCTTCGGCTCCATCCGCATGGAGCCCGTCTTCATGATCCTCGGCCAGAGCGCCGCCACCGCCGCCGTCATGGCTATCGACACGGGAATTGCCGTGCAGGCCGTGCCCTATGACAAACTGCGCGAACGCCTCCTCGCTGATGATCAGCGGCTGTAATTATCGCTCAGCCGCTCCGCTTCCGCACGAAATAGCGCTCGTCTTCGCCCGCGCAACCTTCTGAAGCGCCTCACCCCTTCAACTCATACGCAATCACCGCGTCGCCGTGGCGGATGTAGAGGACGCCATTGGCGACAGTGGGATGCGCCCAATGCTTGTCGTCGCCGCCGTCGGTGATCTCGAAGGAGCCGGTGCGCTCGAAGCCGGAGGGCTGCGCTTTGACGAGGCTGACGAGGCCCTTTTTCGGGCCTTCGTACACGTACAGCATGCCGTCCGCGTAGACGACGATGCCTTCCTGAATCTCGGGCGCGCTCCACTTCACCGCGCCGGTGTCGAACTCCAGGCACTCGAGCGCGGCGTCCGCGCGGTAGCCCGTGCCGTAGAGGTGTCCGTCAACCAACACGACACCGCTATGCACGCAATCGAGCGACTTGTTTTCCCACGTGGGCGTCACGCTTGCGCCATCTTCCGATAATCTCAGCATACCGCCGCCGAAACCGTCGCCCGCGACGTAATAGAGTCCGCCGTCCTTGTAAATAGGCGTGACGGCATGGATGTCGTAGGGCCCTTTGTGCGCGAAGGCCCACAGCAGTTTTCCGGTATCGGGTTCCGCGCCGACGATGGTGGCTGCGGTGGCAGTCGTGAGGATGCGCCTGCCGTTATGTGTGAAGATCGCCGGCGAGCAGTACGATGCGGTGTCTTCGAAACCGGTTGTGGTCCAGACGGTGTCACCCGTCATCTTGTTCAGCGCTGCAAGCCGGCCTTCCTTCCCACCGGGGGTACAAATGACGTTGTTGCCGTCGATCAGTACCGACTCGGCGATATGCCACATCGGCAACGCGCCGCCGAAACGTTCGAGGATATTCACGTCCCATATGGCTTTCCCCGCCGTCAGGTCGATGCAGTACAGCACGCCGATTCCGGACAGGAAGTACACGCGTTCCCCGTCGAGCGTGGGGGTCGATCGGGCGCCGGGTGCCTGTTTTTCCATGGTTTCTTTGCCGTACGGGATTGTGCGCTCGAGTTTCCCGCTCAAGTCGAAGATCGACAGCACGCCCGTCTCGTCGTCGCGCATGCCGGTCACATAAATCTTCCCGCCCGCGACGGACACCGACGAATAGCCCCTGCCGATCCCCGCCGCAACCCACAACTTCTTCGGCCCGCCTTCCGGCCACGATTTCAGCAGGCCCGTTTCATCGGCGAATACGCCGTCTCGATTCGGCCCGCGGAACTGCGGCGACTCGCCCGCCACCGCGCACGTCGCGATGACCGCACCGGCGGCAAAAACAAAAGACCTCACAAGCGAATGCATGTCGCAAGTACTCCTCTGGATAACCGCGAATCCGGGGCACGCCTGCAGCGGTACGTACTGCCCGATAACAGGCTCCATCCTACGGTCTCGGGGTCGCGCGCGCAATTCGCCGCCTCGCACAATCCCTACCGCCGGGTCTACAATGATGCGGGGGAGGCGCATCGCGCCGATACATTGGGGAACCCATCTATGTGGCATCGCGGCGCCGTTCGTGTTCGCCTTGTTTTGACAGCCATAACAGCGATCCTCGTTTGCCTGTCAATTGGCTGCGCTTCGCTGCGACCGCAGCCGGCGCCGCATCGATCGGGCTCACCATGTATCCGCCGTACCCCGCCGGGTACTTCAAGAACCCGGCCATGGCGAAACCCTACAGCTATCAAAATGGCGGCGACTGGACCTGGTTCGGCGCGCGCATGATCCGGCAGCTTGTCCGGTATGGGTTCGCCGAAGACGCTTACCGCGAACTAATACCGATGGCGCAGCGCGTTATCGACAACGACGGGTTCCACGAATGGTACGCCCTCGACAACTCGCCCCGCGGTTCGGGCCAGTATCGCGGCGCGGCCGGCGTCCTCTACACCGCCATCCGCGATCTCCGCGCGTGGGCCGAACAACAAATCGATTCAAGAGGCTAATGGTTCCCGTCAATCGATTCTGTTGATGTTTATAGCGCCCGGTCTCCGTGCCGGGCGGTGCGGTATTTGTCTGCGTGTCGGCGCCCTGTTTCTTGAGGCGCACCGAACTTTAAGAGGCACGAACCACTAGTGGTTCCCGTCAATCGATTTGGTTGATGTTTGTAGCGCCCGGTCTCCGTGCCGGGCGGTATTTGTCTGCGCGTCGGCGCCCTGTTTCTTGAGGCACACCGAACTTTAAGAGGCACGAACCACTAGTGGTTCCCGTCAATCGATTCTGTTGATGTTTGTAGCGCCCGGTCTCCGTGCCGGGCGGTATTCCACGTGACTGGGACCGCCAAATTCAAATGACGCAGACCACGAGCGCTTCGCGCTCACACGAAACCCGGACACCTTCCGGCCGGCCTGTCATCCCGCTATATACCCGTGCACGACGCCGAGGTAGTACGCGAGAAGATACGAGACGCCCTCGCGCAGCCGAGTGCCATCGGCCTTGTGCGTGAGCGCCCAGGGATCGTCGCCCCAGTAGATGGAATGGTTCTCGTCAATGCGGTAGACGTATCCATCGTTGCGATGACCCGCACCGAGGTGACCGCCCCCGGGGTCCCGCGTATGGTCGCCCAAAGGCGCCATGTCGATGCGATGCGCGTTCGACACCGGCCAATCCACGAGGTCCAGTGGATACCGCTTCAGCGTGTCGATGCTGTCTTCAAGCCACGGCCCATACGGCGACAAGTCCGTCTCGCCCCACTGATCGATCCGCGATTTCCCGAAGTTGCACGCCGCATAGACGAAATTGAAGAACGGGTTCCGCTCATACTTCTCGACGCGCCAGTGATAGTACATTGCGTTCTGAAACATGTTCAGCAGTTTCGGATCGGATTCGTACCGGACCAGGTGGTAATAGTTCATAAACGCCATGTTGTCGTCTGCCTGCCCGAACGCGCCCGGCGCCAGCACGACTTTTGGCTGCGTCATCAGGTTCATGGCATAGCCCTCGTCGGTCGCAAGGGTCATGAAAATGTCCCGATATTTCTGATCGCCGGTGATATGGTGCGCGACCGTCAAATACGTGAGGATGCTGGACGAATTGAGTCCGCGTTCGACCCACCAGTGTGAATTCCGGTTCAGATCGTCCGGCGAAAAATGCGCCCATCGCGTCGGCTTCCCGTCGTGATCGACCAGGCTGTAATCGTGCTCGATGATGTGGTCCGTTATGCGCCGCACCACTTCGCGCACCGCGTCTTTCTCGCCCTCCGTTTTACACACACGGTCGTAATAGATTCCGAATCCGAAGTAGTAGCCGTCCAACTCGTCCGAACTCGAATCGCACTTCCAATACCATTCGCCCGTCTCGTCGATCGGCCAGCGCGGCTCGATCAATTTCCACAGCGCATCGTTCTTCTGGCGGCGCTGGTTGTATTCCGCGTCCTCCAATTCGTTCGGGTTCGGTTCGCCGGTTGGCGCGACAGCCCGGGCGATGAACCCTTTCGGCGCGGGGTGTGTGCCACCTTCGGTCACCTTACTCAGAAATGCCAGCGCCTCAAATGCGCGCACTGCGTCTTCGCGTAGTTTCTCGCGCTTCGTCGCGGCGTACCCCAAACTCGCCGCACCAAGATACAACCCGCCGAAGTGCCCGTCGTTGTCCGTCGCTTCGGGGACTGACGTACTCTTATCGCCCGGTGTGGACAGCGTGGCGGGGTTCACATACCCAAGCCGCGTGCGGCGATGGTACTTGTCAATCTGCTCGGCGAAGTATGTTGCCTTGTCCGCTAAGGTTGTCGGTCGAAATTCAATTCGAGACACGCCGGCGGACGTCGCGAACCACGCGCCGCCGTCCGCATCGACCACGACGCCGCGCACATAGTTGTCGAGCAACCATCGCCGGCCCTGCCGGAACTCGAAATCGCCGTCAACGTACCGTATTGCGCCGTTCGTCGTGCCGAACCACACGCCCTTTGGCCCCGTCGCCATACACGTGAAGTCGTTAAACGGCAGCCCATCCGCACCCGTGAACAGCCGCCACGCGTTCGCGCTCTCCCGGAATCCCACGCCCTGCGGACACGCAAACCAAAGTCTGCCTTGTCCGTCGTATCCGGCCGCGCGCACGTCCGTCGGCGCCCATCGAATCGCGCCCTGATGCGGCAGCGCCATGGTCCAGTGTTCGCCGTCGCCTATAAAAAGCCCGTTCTCCGCGGCGACGGCGTATTCGCCTTCGTGTTGCGCGGCTTCGCGGATCGCGGACTCGTTGCCCACAAACTGTGCAAGGCCCGGAAACCAGTTGGCCGTTTGCCAGTCTGTATTCGAGAACGCCGACGAGTCCTCTTCCTTCGTCCAGCCTCCATCGGCAAACTTCGCCAGACCGCTTGCAGTTCGCACGACGATCGCGCCATCACCGTCTTGAGCGATCGCGTGCACGTCGTTCGATGGAAGCCCGTCCGCTTCCGTATACGCCGTGTGCACCTGCTGTTCGAATTCTCCGACCTTCACCGGAAGCGGTGAATGCGAATCGTCCGCACCGGCGCGGGCCGAAAGGCAAAATGCGGCTAAGGCGAAAAAAAGCAGTTCCCACGCTGCGTAGTTCTGTTTCAATAGGACTCGTGTTATCGGCATGGCGGCGCGCCGCCGCTCGCGCCCGATAATCGAATAATGGTTGATGTACGTATTCACAGTCCGTTCCGAGAATAGAACTTTACCCGTTACGACGCTTTCCACTTCGTGACGCGCCCTTGAAAAGCCCCGCTTCGCTCTTTCATGGTTTCCGCGCACCCGGATGCGGGTGTGACAACTATTCCAGTGCCACTCGACTTTCTTTGTTTGGTTGCGCAGAAACGCGCAAATGCGCGGCGCATCCGCACTCGAACCAAGAAGAAGCAGTTCAAGAGCGCGCGCTAACGTATCGCGAAATGGACTAACTCGGCTTCGACCCGAGAATGAGAAACGCCCAGCACCCCAGCGCCAGACCCAGCGCGCCCGCGCGTACGATCGAAAGAGTTATCTCGCGGCCCGTGTCAAAGTCGTCACGCTTGCGTTCGCCGACCAGCATGCCGGTCACGCCGATCCAAAACGCCGTCGCCATGAACGCCAGCCACAGCGCGCCGCGCTCCGGAATGATCACCCACAACACGATCGGAAGAAATACCAGCGACATCCACCGCCATGAAAGCGGCGGGGCCGGTTTGCGCTCTACAATGTCCAACTTGATCTCCCGCTTGCGAATGTCTTCGCGCGTGACTCGTTTCCGTGGCGTTGACTGCGATTGGGCCATGAAGTTTCTCCCCCGCCGCGCGCGATGAACGTAACACGCACCGCACACCATTCGCACCGTCACCCGCGATCGTAGAACGCAAGGTACGGCCCACCATGAATTGTTCGCATAAGATACACCGCAAGCTCCATCGCATGGAAGTCCCCCCACATCGATGATTCCCCTTGCGGCACGCGCTTGCCCTTCGGAACGTAGTCCCAACCGTTCGGACGATGGTAGACAGAGTGCAGGAGTATCCCTTCATGTTGATAACTTGTGGATAAGTACGGCGGCGCGAACAGCGACCGCGCAACCGTGAGGCCCGCTTGCGTGAACCGTTTCCCTTTCGCGCCGAGCGCGCGGCCAAGACGCAGCAACCCTTGCGCGGTGATAACCGCGGCCGAACTGTCCACGGGCTCGTATGGATTGTCGATTTGCGCAGGCCGGTCAATATATCCGGGCATATTCGCAAGTCCGGGTGCGCCCGTGTCCCAATACGGAATACCATCGGCCGGCGTGCGCTCGATATAGAATTCCGCCGCGGAAATCGCGGCTTTCTGGAAAATCGCGGTAAGTTTCTTTTTTCCACCGAATGACTTGAACGCCGACTCCGGAAACGCGCCTAGCGCTTCAAGGAATTCCGCGTACCCGAGCACGACCCACGCAAGCCCGCGCGTCCACGTCGTGAACGGTGAATAACCCTGCTGCGTGCTCGGGCAACGGTACCGGCCATCCTTCGTGTTGAAAATGCTCTCGTGCGCCACGCGCCCGCGAACGTCGTACGCGTCCCGGCCCTCGCCGTAGTAGACATTGTATCGTGCCGTGGCGATCGCGTGTTCGATTGCGCGGTCGAGCAACGATATCTTTCTATCGTTCTCGGCCATCAAACAATGTCCAAGTTGGTGTCCGAGCACCAGCACGCGGCACGAGCGAATCGTATCGCTGAATAGCGAGTGCGGCCCGTTGAACGAATGTATGAACCCTCCGCCATCGTGCGTCGCGGTCCAGCGCGCCGCCTGCACCGCGCCCGACGCTTTAAGGGCCATCTCGTAAAAATGGACCGCGTCCGCGCCCTCTTTTGTGCGGCCTTCTCGCGCCAGCCGGCGCAGGTTGCCGTACGTGGACACATTGTTAAATCCGTGATCGTGGACCCCGACGTGGCTGACGTGCGGCGCCATATACCGCAGCGTGTTCTCGCGGCCCATCTTCAGGAACGCGGCCTCGTTTGTGGCATCAAACTGCAGAATCTGACAACCGAATTGAAACCCCTGCGTCCACTCCGTCCACCCGCGCGACGTGTATTTTCCTGCGCGCGTGAACACCGGGGAACCCTTTGCCGGGTCCCACGCCCTGTTCAGACGCCGGATTTTTCGCCCCGCAACGCCAAAGAATTCGTGCAGGGCCGATTGCAGATCGGAAGGTCGGATTCGCATGTCGACAATCATGACGGCACCCCAAAGATCGTTGCGTGCGGAGTCGAACGAGTGGTCACAGTCCGAGAAAGCGCATCGACAGGCCCGCGGCGCAAAGCGTCGCGCCAGCGAGCGCATGCGTGTAACGCTCGAGCGCGCCGAGCCGTACGAGACTCGCTCCGCGCAAAGCAACCAACACAGCGGCCGTCATCGCCGCGAGCGTCACGAGACCGAAGACTGCTGTCACGCATGCGACACCCCACACGCTGTGCTGCGCCGCGGGATACATGAGCAGCGGAATCAACGGTTCGCAAGGCCCGAGAATGAACACGGTAAACAGCACCCACGGCGTAACGCGGGACACGTTGCCGTGGACGTGCGCGTGGGCCGGATCGTGGACATGTTCGTGCGTATGGACCGCGCCGGCCTCGTGCGCATGCCAATGCGTGTGCGGCCGATTGCGATACGCCGCGCGTATGCCCCAAAGCATATACGCGAACCCAAACCCCGCCAGCACCCACGCGGCAAGGCCGCCGCGGATGGTTTCAATGGCTTCGAGCCGGGTTATGGCGAGACCGGCCGCGGCCCCCACGCACCCGAGCAGCACGGAACTGGCTACATGCCCTGCGCCGCAGAGCAACGTGACGCGCACGGTCTTGGCCAAAGACCACCCCTGCGCCCGGCTCAACATGATGAACGGCAGGTAGTGGTCTGGACCGAGCAACGTGTGGACCAGTCCAATCGCAGCGGCGCTCAGGCAGAGTACTTCAATTTCGTGAACCATCCGGAATTAGCGTCTCCAATTCAGACGAGTATACCAGTTTTGAAAAGACCGTCGACGGTGCGCGTACGGTGCGCGATGCGGTAAACTACCATCGATCCGCCCGCGGAGGGTTAGGATAACTGGCAATCCACCGGTCTTGAAAACCGGCGCCTTCGGGCTTGTGGGTTCGAGTCCCACACCCTCCGCCATTTTTTCACCAGATTCGTTGAAGACCTTTGCGCGCCAAGGTGCGGCTGCGGGCAATGTGCCCACGTTTTGCGCGGACATTTGTATTCCTTCGGTATGGCGAAATTCGGGGGCGTATGAAATCAGTCTATTTTTCCGGACCGCGCCGCCCGTTTGAGGTTCGCGACGAGGATATGCCGGAACCGGGCCCTTGCGAGGTGCGAATCTCCACCCGCGCGAGTGGGGTGTGCGGGACCGACATCCATTATTGGACCGGAATATTACCGCTGGCGAGTCCGTGGGTGCTTGGACACGAGCCAGTCGGCGTTGTGGACGCATTGGGGCCGGGCGTGACGAGTCTGCGTATTGGCGACCGGGTCGGCGTGTCGTGGGTTCAGGAAGGGTGCGGTCGGTGCCGCTGGTGCCAGATCCGCAAGCCGGATTATTGCGCCGATCAGTATTCGTGGATGACATTGGGTGGCGGGCACCGCGAGTTCATGATCGCGCGCGCCGCGGGGTGTACGTTGCTGCCGGAGGCCCTTGACTGGCGCATAGCCGCGCCACTGTTTTGCGCGGGGTATACCGTGATGAGCGGATACCGCAACGCGAGCCCGAAGCCGGGGGACCGCATCGGCGTCATCGGCATCGGCGGGCTGGGGCATCTCGCGATCCAGATTGCGAAAGCGTATGGACACGAGGTGATCGGGATTACCTCGCAGGAGGTAAAGCGCAAAGAGATATTGCAGATCGGCGCGGATGAGGCGTTGGTCGTTCGCAATCATGTCGGCAAGGAATTGGCGGACGCGGGTGGCGTCGATGTGTTGTTGTCAACGTCGAATTTGATGCGGTACAACAGCGAAGCGATTGCGGGGATTCGGCGCGAGGGCAAGTTGATTTCGATGGCAATTGGGAAAGACGCGATTGCGATTGACCCGCTGCATTTGCTCGATCACCAGATATCGATCGTCGGGTCGCAACAGTGCGGCCGCAACGATTTGGTGGAAGTCTTAGAACTTGCCGCACGGGGCAAGGTGACACCGATGATCGAGGTATATCGCCCAGACGCGATCAACGAAGTGATGGCGCGCCTCGCGGATGGGAAGGTGCGATACCGCGCGGTCTTGGATTTTGGCGGCGCATAAGGATTTGTACGTCGGCAAGCCTGATGTTAAACATGGCAAGGAGACTTTCCGCATGACTACATTGTTTGCTATCGCATTCGTTACGGGGGCGTCAGCCGGGGCGCAATCGGAACTGATCTTCCCGCCGCAGGAGAAACACTGCCACGGAAGCGCCGTCGTCGAATGCAAGAACGGAGACCTCATCGCATGCTGGTTCTACGGGTCCGGCGAACGCAGCGCGAACGATGTGAAAATCCAGGGCGCCCGCCTGAAGAAGGGCGCGAAATCGTGGAGTCCCGTCTTCACCATGGCGGACACGCCGGACCATCCCGACTGCAACCCAACCTTGTTCATCGACTCGAGGGACCGGCTCTGGCTGTTCTGGGTCGTGGTGCAGGCGAACAAGTGGGAGCAATGCCTCTTGAAATACCGGCGCGCCGACGACTACACCGGCAAAGGTGCGCCCAATTGGTCGTGGCAGGACGTAATCCTGTTGCAGCCCGGCGACGAATTCGCGAAAGCCACCGAGGATCGCTTCAAGGAGCTGAACCCCGATGAACCAATGTGGGCGGAGTACGCGCCGCAATACACCAAAATGCTCGTCGACGCATCGAAGGACCGCATCAAGCGCCAGCTCGGCTGGATGACCCGCGCGGTCCCGGTCGCGTTGCCATCGGGCCGTATCCTGGTGCCGCTGTATTCGGATGGCTACAACGCCGGATTGATCGCCATCACCGACGATCTCGGCGAGACGTGGAAACCGAGCTTGCCGATCATCGGGTTCGCGCCGATCCAGCCCACCATCTTCCGCAAAAAGAGCGGGCAACTCGTCGCATTCTGCCGCGATAGTGGCGGCCCGCCAAATCGCGTGCTCTTCGCAACGTCGGGCGACGACGGCGCGACGTGGTCCGCGGCACGCGATACGGAACTGCCAAACCCCGGCGCAAGCGTCGCCGCGTTGAACCTGGCGGACGGCCGCTGGGCGTTCGTGTACAACGACACGGAAAACGGCCGTCACTCGCTGGCCGTCACAATGTCCGATGACGAAGGCGCGACGTGGAAATGGACGCGCCACCTGGATCGCAGCGAACCCCGCAAAGGCAGCTACGCGTATCCCACGGCCATCCAGGGTAAGGACGGCCGCATCCACGTGTCGTATACGCACTCGGACGACGCAGGCAAGTCAATCAAACACGCCGCGTTCACGCCGGAGTGGATCGTGGAAGGCGACTAATCGCCTTCAGGGAGGGCGCACATGTACCGATTTGTCGTGGCCGCGATTTATGCAAGCATATTCATTGCGTCCGCCGATACCGTGACCTTGTCAAAGGAGAAATACCTCGACAAATGCAAGGGCGCATGGGCGGGACAGATGATCGGCGTGTGCTATGGCGCGCCCTACGAATTCCGCTCGAACGCAAAACCGATTACCGATCCGCTTCGAGAGTGGACGTCCGATCGCATCGCTGGCGCCATCGATCAGGACGACTGCTACGTCGAGCTGACGTTTCTGAAGGCCATCGAAGATCATGGCCTCGGCGTAACCTACGAGCAGGCGGGCAAAGCCTTCGCGAACACCGGCTATCCGCTCTGGCACGCAAACCACTACGGCCGCGAGAATTGCCGTCACGGCATCATGCCTCCAATGTCCGGTCATCCCATGTACAACCGCCACGCAGACGACATCGATTTCCAGATCGAAGCAGACCTGTTTGGAATTCTCTGCCCGGGCCTTCCGCGCGAATCGAACCGCCTCTGCGATGTCTTCGGCCGCATCATGAACTACGGCGACGGCCTCTACGGCGGCATGTTCGTCGCCGGCATGTACACAGCGGCCTACTTTGAAGACAACGACGTGCGCAAGGTCGTCGAAGCGGGACTCGCCTGCATTCCGAAAGAGTCGCTATACCACCAGTGCATATCCGATGTGATCGAATGGCACGCGGAATCGCCCGACGACTGGCTCGCGGCATGGAACAAGATCGAGAAAAAGTGGCAAGACGACGTCGACTGCGCGCCCGGCGATCCCTTCAATATCGACGCAAAACTCAACGGCGCCTACATCGTCATGGGCCTGCTCTACGGCAACGGCGATTTCGCCAAGACCGTCGAAATCGCCACGCGTTGCGGACAAGACGCCGACTGCAATCCGTCGAACGCCGCGGGCGTGCTCGGCTGCATGAAGGGGTTCAACGCGATCGAAGAATCGTTCACCGGCGGCATCGCGGCAATCGCCGACAGGAAGTTCTCGCACACCGGCTATTCGTTCAACACGCTCTTACCCGCGTGCCAACGCGTCACCGAAGATATCGTCCGGCGCGCCGGCGGGACCGTGTCCGCGGATGCGTATTCGTTCGCCGCGCAATCGCCGCAGCCCCCAGCCACGCTAGAACAATGGACCGATCAGAAGGAAATGCTCGCCGTACCCGTCGCACAACAGGAATTGAACTGGTGGGACCCCAATTGGACCTTGCTTTCCTGCGGCCGCGACATGCAGCCCGGCGTTCGTGGGAGCGCCCTGGGCCGCGACAACGTACTCGTGCTGCATCCTGTCAGCGAATCGGAGCCCGCGGCAATCGTCGCCTCGTTCCATGTTCCCGCCGGCGGACGCCCGCAGTTGATGATCGATACGGCGTCCGACAGGCGGGGCGACTACCTGTTGAAGGTCTCTATCAACAACGAACCGAAGATCGAAAAAATCGTCGGCACCAAGGGCGAATGGACGACCGTCACGTTCGACCTCATGCCCTATACAAACAAAGACATCGACGTCCGCGTCGAGAACTGCGCCAACGGATGGTCCTACGAGGCGGCGTACTTTGCGGCAATCAAGGTTGCCAACTAGCTGACCCGAGGGCGCGGTGAAACCAACGCTTCATTATCCTTGTCCAATATCTACACTCAGACTAGGGCTGCAATCTGTCCGGCTGTGGAGGAACTCTTGAGCAATCTACCGGCGAATGGCCGCCCCCTCAAGTTCATGTTTGCGCCCATGTCCTACATGCTCTCGCACATCTGCCGGTGTGTCGAGATAGGCAAAGTGTTGCGCGACCGGGGACACCAGGTTGTCTTCGCAGTCGAGGACCCCGAACGGCCCGGCTGGCGCAGCAACGTCGCCGTCAAGAGCGGCTTCCCGTGGGTACACGTCCAGGAACAGGACTACGGGTACATCTTCAATCGCTTGGAGACCAAGGGCTTCCTGTTTGTCGGGCTCGATCTGCTCAACCTCGGCCATTGGACACCGCTGGACAAAATATTCCAGGGCTACATCGACGCAATCGACAAGGAGAAGCCCGACATTATTTGTGGGGACGCCTCGATCGCCGCCAGCAACGCGGCCTACGTGCGCGGCATTCCCGCCGCGGGAATTACGAATTCCTACGCGGGCAAGTTCGTCTCGTGGCCCTCAATTACCTATCCCGCAATTCAGGTGTGGGACAAGCTCTATCTCGAACGCTTTCGCCGTCCCATCTACGCCAAGTACAACAAGAAACCGATCGACTCCGTCCGATTGTTCAAGTCCATCCCCATGATCTCGCCCGACCTCGACGGACTCTACGAGTATCCAAAAGATTGGAACTGGAAGATGGTCGGCCCAATTCTTTCCGAGCCGCCGGTGCCCATGCCGGACTGGTTCGACGAACTGCAGGATGGCCAGACCAACATCTATTTCTCGCTCGGCACAACGGGCATGCTCGATCCGCTTTTGCGCCGCGTGTACGCCGACTTCGCAAAACTGCCGTACCGGTTTGTCGTCACCACCGGCGGCCAGGCCACGCAGGAAACCATCGCCATGGCGCCGCCCAATTTCCGCATCGCCGAATACGCGCCCGGCCGCGCCGTGCTGAAGCACTGCAAAGCGATTATCTTCCACGGCGGCAACAGCACCATGTACCAGGCGCTGGAAGCGGGCGTGCCCATGATTGCGCTGTGGAACCAGCTCGAACAAAAGCTCACCGGGGAAATGCTCCAGCGCCGCGGCATGGGCCTGTGCAGCCAGGCGCGCAAGACGTCGTCCAAATGGTTGGTCGATGCGCTGAACGAAGTCATGTCCAATCCCAAGTACCGCGAGGCGTCCCAACGCTTCTCGTCCACCGTCGCGAGCGCCACGGGTGCAGCGACCGCCGCGCGCATTCTCGAGGAGGTTGCGCGCAGCGGCGAACCGGCCGGTCACACGCTCACATAGCGCGCGCTGCCACGCCCTCCCCGCTTCCTGTACACTCTCGCCATTCCGAAGTTCACTCCAGAAATGCCATGAAAGACCTGAAGCACTACAACGGCTGGGCGCTCGTCACCGGCGCGTCGTCCGGATTGGGACGCGAGTTCGCACGGCAGATCGCCGCGGCGGGCGTGAATTGCGTGCTCGTCGGATTGGGTGAGGAAGCGCTGTCCGCGTTGGCGCATGAACTGTCGGAAAAGCATGCCATCGCATGCCGGCCGCTGGAACTCGACCTCGCGTCAGACCGCGCAGTAGCGCGGCTGGTCGAATTCACATCCGATATTCCCATCGGCATTCTCGTAAACTGCGCCGGCGTGGCGCACGGCGGAAACTTTGAGACCCGCGACCCCGCGAAGCTCGAACTGCTCGTGAAACTAAACTGCCTTGCGCCCGTTCTGCTCACGCGTGCGTATCTCCCACAAATGTTCGAACGCAACGCCGGAGCGGTCATCATCGTGTCCTCGCTGCAAGCGTTTATCTCCTGCCCCTACGAATCCGTGTACTGCGGGTCGAAAGCGTTTCTGCTGCACTTCGGCGAATCGTTGTGGGGCGAACTGCGGAACTCGCCGATCGACTGCTTGACAGTGTGCCCCGCGGGAATGAAGACGGACTTCTTCAGGACCGAAGGGTTCTCGAAGGAGGACTGCGACCGGATTCAGCAGTACTCGTCGACACCGGAGAGTATTGCCGCGCTTGCGCTGAATACCTTGGGTAAACGCGCCATCGCGGCGCCGTTCTTCACGCAGTTCGCCGCGTTCCTCGTGAGGCTTTCGCCCCGTTGGCTCACGCTGCGTCTTGTGCGCCTCATCACGCGCCAGCTCGTCAACCACGCTGGCCTGTAACACGTCGCGCCGGTCGGAAGCGCTCCGCGCACCGGGACCCCCACCGCTTCGATGGCTCTCCCCAATAACAGCCCGTCGACCCGCCTCGCCGCTCGGCCCAGGCGGCATGGAACAATAGCCCGATCAGCGCGCCGCCGTCGAGTCCGCGGTGTCGAGACACTCCGAAAGTATCCTCGCAACGTCCTTCGCATTCGGTTCGGTCAGCATCGTGATGTGGTTTCCGGGGACCGGATGCACCGACACCGGCTGGGTTGTGTAGCGCCGCCAGCCGAGCGACTCGTCGGAAAAGTATTTCCGCAGCGCGCCGGAGCGGAACAGCGTCGTCAACATGTCGCGCAAAATCTGCGGAAGCACGCGCAGCGACACGCGCCAATTCGTGACGAGCGCCTTGATGTATTTCAGTATCGATTCCACCATGATTCCGTCCGGCATCGCGGTGAACAAATCGTTCGTGCGCAGAAACGCGATTTTCCCGTCATACACGTCCGGCCGGTATTGCATGGTCGATTGCAGCGTGCGCTTGAAATTCTCGACCATGCCCCGAATGGCGCCCGTATCCGCCGTCGGCGCCACAAACTTGATGCGCTTCAACGCGTCCAGCACGGTTTCGAGTTGCCGCTCCATCGGCATCCCGCGAAGCTGCTTGTACGTGACGCCCAGGTTGGCTGAGAAGAAATGCTCGACCAGCAGAACGATACTCGCGAGCCAGATCGTGTCGTTCGTCACGTCCACGATGATGCGGTACAAATCTTCCGAACGGCCACCCGGCACGGGGGCCATGCTGTCGAGCATCACGAGCAGGCGGACCTCTTCGCCCTGCGCCCGCAACTGCTGCGCCATCTCGAACGCAATGTTCCCTCCCGACGAATGGCCACCCAACATGTATGGGCCATGTGGCTGCTGCTCGCGAATCGCCGCGATGTACATGCGCGCCGCTTCCGGTATCGACGTGATGACCGTCCCCACGCCGTCCACGGTCGGCGCTTGAATCCCGTAAAACGGCCGGTCTTCGTCCAAATGCGCGACGATCGGCATGTAACAGAACACCGTGCCCGGCGCGGGATGGATGCAGTAAAACGGCGTCTTCGTGCCCGCGCCGTGCAACGGTACGACGATGGGCGCGGGAACGCTCTTGTTGCTGTCGCGAATCAGTCCGGCCTGCGACTCGATCGTCGGCGAGTCGAACAGGGTGGCCGGCGAGAGCCGCACGCCAAAGTGCCGGTGAATCTGGTCCATGAGATGCACTGCCGACAACGAATGGCCGCCAACATCGAAAAAATGGTCTGAAACGCCGATGGGGCTAACCTCGAGCACGCGCTCCCAGATCAGTTTCAACTCGAGTTCGATGGAATCGCGCGGCGAGTCCGCTTCCGTGTGAGCGTGCGCCTGGCGGTCGGGCTTCGGAAGCGCCTGCCGATCGATCTTTCCGTTCGTGTTCAGCGGAAGCGTATCGAGCGTCACGTACGCGGCCGGCAGCATATACTCCGGCAGCAGCATGCGGAGAAACCCCTTGAGTTCGCCGTCGAAGAGCTGTCCAGTGCGCCGAGGCACGACATACGCCACAAGCTTCGTTTCGCCCGAAGCGTCCTCGCGCGCATCCACCACACACTCGCGAACGTCCGGAAACTGAATAAGCACCGATTCGATCTCGCCAAGTTCGACGCGATGCCCGCGGATTTTCACCTGCTGATCGACGCGGCCAAGGAATTCGATGTTTCCATCTTCACGGTACCGCACACGGTCGCCGGACCGGTACAACCGATCGCCGCCGATCCCGTTGAATGGGTTCTTCACAAACCGTTCCGCGGTGAGATCCGGACGGTTCAGGTAACCGCGCCCCACTCCCACGCCGCCGATATACAACTCGCCGGGCACGCCGGGCGGAACCAGTCGCATCTGATCGTCCAACACATACAGACGCGTATTCGGTATTGGCTTTCCGATCGGCGGGTCCTCGCTGGTCCCCGCGTCGCACAACGCCTCGGACACGCACACCGTCGCCTCGGTCGGACCGTACGCGTTGAACAACTTCCGTCCCTTGCCCCAGCGCGTCACCAGCGATGCCGAACACACCTCTCCGCCGGATTCGATCACTTTCAAATCCGGAAGTTCCTCGTTGGGGAGCGACCGAAGCAATGACGGCGTCATCAGCGCCGCGTTGATCCGTTCGTGCTTTAGAATGCGCGCAATCTCGTCCGGCGCCCTTACCTTCTCCTGCGGCACCAAATACAGCGTTCCGCCACTGCACAAGGTCATGAATATTTCGCATACCGACGGGTCGAAGTTCAGCGAGCAGAACTGGAGCACGCGGCTGCCCGGGCCAACTTGCAGCACCCGCGCCTTGTGCGAAATCAGATTGCACACGCCGCGGTGTTCGAGCATGCTCCCCTTAGGCTTGCCCGTCGATCCGGACGTATAGATCACATACGCAAGGTTGCCCGCCTCGACGCCGTTGACGAGGTTCTCCGAACCGCGCCCGGCGATCGTCTCCGAATCGCTGTCCAGACATACGACCTTCGCGCCGTTCGTCGGCAGCGTCGCGCGTAACCGCTCATTCGTGACGAGGAAGTGCACGCCCGAATCCTCGAGCATGAACGCGATCCGGTCCGATGGATACGCGGGATCGAGCGGCACGTACGCGCCGCCAGCTTTCAAAATGCCGAGCAGACCGATCACCATTTCCGGCGACCGTTCGACACACAGGCCCACCAGGACCTCTTTCTCGACCCCGAGTTCCTTCAGATGGCGGGCAAGTTGATTTGCGCGCGCATTCAGCTCGCGATACGAAAGCGTGCGCCCCTCGAAGGCCACGGCGGCCGCATCCGGTGTGCGCTCCACCTGCGCCTCGAACAGTTGATGGATCGTTTGCTTCTCGGGGAACGGCGCATCCGATCCGCTCCACTCGACCAGCAATCGCCGTTTGTCGGCATCCGACAGCAAATCGATGTCGCGAATCGCCGTGTTCGGATTGTCCAGCAACGCATGCGCCACCCGGTCGTAATCGTGGATAAGTAGCTGGCGCATCTCCGCGTTAAAAATCGCCGAATTGAAGATGAACACGTTCCCGAAATTGCCGGTGGCCGGGTTCTCGTAGAAATTCAGCACGATCGGATCGAGCACGTTGCGGAACAGCGGCCAATGCATGTCGCACGTGACGCCTGCAAACTCCGGAAATGGAGCGAACAATCCGTTCACCAACACGTCGTGCGCCTGCGTGTGCATCAAGTTGTGGATGAAATACGGGCTGTTGCGAAGGTTGGACGCCGCCTCGGCGCCAATCTTGTCGAGCAGCGACATCAGGGTATCGCCATCATCGATGTCAACGCTCAGCGGCAATACGCTCATGAACACGCCGACGGTCTGCTTGCGGACGTCGTCGCGCCGGTTGTGGAACGGCATCCCCAGTGACGGGCGGTTCACCGAGCAAATTCGATTGAGGTACGCGAACAAAATCGCCGCAAAAATATTGAACTGCGCGGCGTGGCCCGATTTCGTCGTCGCCGTTAGCTCGCAAGCCAACTCGCGTATCTGCCGCGACAGTTTCTCGCCAAGATCCACGTTCTCGCGATAGTTCGCGCCCACCAGCCGCGGCACCGGCTTGCCGTAGAACGAGATCGGATCGGGCTCGCGCGCTAGCCGCGCTTCCCAGTACGCGCGCTGTTGCGCATCGCCCAGCGCGCCGCGGTTCGCAAGTTCCTCCTCGATGTACGCGGCGAACGCCGGAAACGGCTCGACCTCGTCCAGCGTCCCTTCGAGCGCCTTCTCGTAGAGCGCCGACATGTACTGAATCGCAATGAGAAACGAGAACATGTCGCAGATAATGTGGTGCTGGCAGGTGTACCACACGTACTGGTCGTCGGCGAGCTTTGCCAGCGCGCAGTCGAACAGACGCGTCTGAAAGTCGAACGGGCGGTGGCAGCGCTCGTCTGACCACGCGCAATACGCCGCGTGCGGATCCGCCTCGGACGAGAAATCGACATAGTCGACATCGAACGCGATCGCTTCAAGCGCGTGCTGCTGCGGCACGCCATGTTCGAGCGTGACGACGGTCCGCAAGGCGTCGCTGCATTCCACGAGCTTCTTGAACGCCGCGGTAAACGCGGCCGGGTCAATCCGCTTGGGGATAATAAGCCCCATCGAGGAATGGTATAACGGTGTGTCGGGGTGCAGCTTCTGCCCAAGCCAAAGCGCGAGTTGCGTCCGCGTCAGGTTAGATTGGTCGAATGCGTCCAACGCCCTCACTCCGTCACGGGGACCGGGCTAGACTGCAAATCGACGGGCCGGTCCTGAAGTGAAGGGGCCGGCGCCAGCGGCACGTCCAAACGCCGCAGCACCGTTCGAATCTCGCTCGTAAGCGTGTCCGCAAGTTCGCCGCGTTCCTTCAGGAATCCCGGGCCATTGTGGCGGCCCGTCGCGAGCGGCATCAGATGCACTCCCGCTATCGTCTTGCAGATTTCCGCCTGCGCCGCGTCGGGTCGGCAGCGCTCCCCGTAAATGATCGTGCCCGTCGGCCGCGGGTTCGCGTCGCGATAACGCGGGTACACGTCCCACATGCGGTCCGGCGGAATCGTTCGGTTCAGCGTATGTTTGATGACATTCGCGGCCAGCGCTACAAGAATGACCTCGAAGTAATCGAGCGGTCGCGTGAACAACAGCCCTAAGTCCGCAATTGCGCGCAGTTGGTTTCCCAGCCCCGTCCATACCGTTTCGGGAAACGCCGGGCTAAACCCGATCACGTGATCGAAACCGCACCGCGTGCCAAAGTAAAACGCCGCGCTGCCGCCGCCCGACGCGCCCATCGCGATGTTCACGCGCGCGCCCAACTGCCGCTTCAGTTCGTCCACCTTGCGCGTGTAGTACTCGAGGCCGTCCGATTCGCCGCTGGGCGAATTGTGGTATGCCGTCCGCCGCAACTCGCGAATGAACACAAAGTTCGTCGGGTGCCCGATGCCCTCGAGTTGCTTGCGAAACTCGAACCGCGGTTCTCCCGCGAAGAGCACGTCCATTCCCGAAAACACGAAGATGGTCACGTCCGCGCCGTTGTCGTAGATGCGGAAGTACTCGTTCTCGTCGGTAATCGCGCTCCCCCCCTCGAACATCTGGAACGTCCCTTCCTGCTCCATGTTCCGCGCAAGGCTCGGCAGGAACAGCTTGGTCAGAATTCGGAAGAGCACCTCTTTGATCTGAAGGAACACGTCGATTCGCCTTACATTACGCCCGCCGTTCCTCGAGAACGGCCTCATAGCCCGTCAACACTGCGCGCGCCTGCGCCTCGAGCGAAAACGTCGAAACCGCCTTGTTCCGCGCGGCGCGGCTCATGCGCTCGCGGCGCGGCCTGTCTGTAGCCAGCGCGCTCAACGCCCGGTACAGCGCCTCCGGCGACCCGTCGCAAACGAATCCGTCCACACCGTCCGCTACGATCTCGGGAAGCATCCCGCGCTCGGAAACGACCGCGGGCTTTCCCATCGCCATGGCCTCGCGCACTGCGCGGCATGTTCCGTCGCTTCCGGGAACGAGAAAAACCTTGGTGTCGAATGCGCCCAGCACGCCAACGTAGTCGTCCCCGCTGACGTAACCCGGAAAATGGACCCGATCGCCCAGCCCAATGCGGCGCGCGGGGACCTTCCCCACGGACTCCTGGTTCGTGCCGCGACCCACTACTATAGCATGCGCATCAACGCCCGCGTCGGTCAGCAGCCGCATCGCGCTGAAGAAGTCCTCGTATCGTCTATGTGTCTGCATACGCGCCACGATGCCGATAACAAACGCCCCCGCCGGAATTCCAAGCTTGCCCCGGCCATCGGGTACTTCACGGGCAGGGTCGAATCGCGCCACATCTATAGCCCCTGAAACTACTTGCATAGACCCCAGGGGATACCCGTAGGTTTCATGGTCGTGCCGAAGCGCCCGCTGCGACGGCTGGAACAACCGCGCCGTCCGGCGGAGTAGCGGCCGGTGGCGCCGGGGCTTGGACAGTCCCAGACCCTCGTAACTGCTCCGGACCACGGGGATACCGCGAACGCGGGTCGCGGCCAGGGCGATACGATGGTCGTTATCCAAATGGCAATGAATCAGGTCGTACGGCGACCTATCCAGAAACCGCGCCAGCGCCCGCGCATCCAGCCAATTCACTACCGGATTCTCGTGCTTGCTCAAGCGTAAATCGAGGATGGGTTCGATGCCCCGCGCCCGCGCCGTATCAAGCAACGTGTGCGCGCGCCCCGTCGGCAACGCCGGAAACGCCAAGTCTACCCCCACCCCAAGCGACCGCAGCGTGACGCAAAGGTTCAACGCCAATTCCGCCGGCCCGGTAAACTTCGCGTTGCTGAAAAGGTGGAGGACGTTCATTCTAACTTGGGCAGCGCGAGGGATGCACCCGCGCAGATCAGTACTCGAAAATCGTCGTCTTGCCGCAGGTTGGGCAAAGAGGGCTAACGACTCTCGCGTTTGTGTTCCGGCCTTCGCCCGAAATGATGCCAACAACGCAATACAACGGTGGTCCTTCGCCGGGTTCTGATTGCGGCATTTCCGCGTCGCAGTGGACGCCATTTCGAGGAAATGGACGGTCGTAGTCTTCCGGGCGCAAGTCTCTGGTTGCTTCAGCGGGCGCCGCCCGGATTTCATGCAGACGGTCCATCATGTTACTCACGGTGGATCACCTCGCATACCTGGTTGATTCAGGAACTTGCCCGGCTCCGGGTAACGCTCTGCGCCACGTCACGCATCGTGACGAGCAGGTTGGGCCACTCCGTTTCGCCGAACTGGCTAATGGCCTGCATGATGCGCGAGTGAATATTGTGCCTGTTCGGCCGCCGAAGCCTCACAATTAGAACTCCATAATGCGCGGACTGTCTGTATTGCGAAAACCCTTTGTCCGTCGTAATCAGTGTACGTGTCTCGCCTTGGGCGAGAGCCCACAGAGCGGTGTCGGGCAGTCCTTCCCGCTCGGTTCCACGAATGTCCAGCACGTCGTGTCCCAAATCACGTAGCGCCCGAACGGTCATCAATGGAATGTGCTCGTCAACGATCAGTTTCATGCGCCCGCGGACAGTGCGTCAAGCGGAGTGATCTGTTCCTCCGCCAACGACGCTCCGTAATCCAGACAGGCCAGAATGTCTTCGTGCGTGAGGGAGGGATACTCCGTAAGGAGTTCCGCTTCGGTATCGCCGTTCGCCAACATACGCAGAATGAGGTGCACCGGAATTCTCGTACCTTTCACGCACGCCTCTCCATGACATATATTCGGATCGATCGATATGCGCTCGGCCATCTTCCAGACTCCTGCTGTCGTTCAATTCTCTACGATTCCTCAGGAGTTCGCAACACCAAACGACCAATGGGCGTTTCCAGGAAAGTCTCAACGTATGCCGCTTCGCGATGCTACTTCCCGTCGAACTTCACGCTCACCAGTTGTGAAACGCCGCGTTCCTGCTGCGTGACGCCGTAGAGCGCGTCCGCCTTCGCCATCGTCTGCTTGTTGTGCGTGATGACCACGAACTGGCTCTGATCGACGAACTCTTCAAGCAAACCCAGAAAGCGGCCGATGTTCGCGTCATCGAGCGGCGCGTCCACCTCGTCCAGCACGCAAAACGGGCTCGGTTTGGCCTTGAAAATACTGAACAGCAGCGCGACGGCAGTCATCGCGCTTTCGCCGCCTGACAACAACGATATCGACGTCGGCTTCTTGCCCGGCGGCCGCGCTTCGATCTCGATGCCGCTTTCGAGCGGATCGTCCTCGTCGATCAGGTACACGCGCGCCTGACCGCCGTTGAACAAGCGCCGGAAATAGTGGCCGAAATTCTCGCCAATCCGGTTGAACGTGTCCATGAACATCTCGCGGATGCGCTTGTCGCTGCGCTCGATGACACCCAGCAACGCTTCCCGCGCCTGGTTCAGATCGCGCATCTGCGTTTGCAGAAAGGCGTGCCGCTTCTCGAGCTCCTCGTATTCCTCGATCGCCGTGAGGTTCACATCGCCCATCTTCTGCAGCCTGCCGCGGATGTCCGCGACCATCTGCGTGCGCGTTTCTTCGTCGTAATCGTCCGTGCCGACCTGCTCCGCTTCGAGCGCGGCGAGCGACACCGCGTACTCGCTCGCGATCCGCTCCTGGAAAAAGCCCACGCGGTCTTCGTCGTGCCGCAATCCCATCTCGATGCGGTGGACGTCCGCCTGCGCCGCGCGCGCGATTTCGCGCTGTTCCTTGAGTTCCTTGTCGAGCGCTTCGGTTTCGTCCAGCAACGTCTGCAACTGGTTCTGCGCTTCGACGGCCTTCTTGCTCGCTTCCTCGCGCGATTCCGAAAGCGACTTCGATCGCTCGATTTGCTGCGCGATCTCCGCTTCGACCGTCGTCTGTTCTTTCGTCAACTGCTCGATCAACTGATCGCGTTGCTCCGCCGCGGCAAGCGCCTGATCGCGGTCGCGCGACTCGCGCTGCCGATCGCGCTCGATTTCCTCGAGCCGCTGCGCCAACGCCGCCTGCTGCACGCGCAAGTCCGCCAACTCGCTCGCCAACACGGACAACGCTTCCCGCGCCGCTGACGCCGCCTCCTGCGCGTCCGACATTTCAATCTGCAACGCCTCGTCGCCGCTTTGAATCGTGTCCGCGCGCTGCATCGCTTCCTTGCGCTGGTCCTCGAACTGGTTGCGCCGCGAGCTCAGTTCGTCGCGTTGGCGATCAAGGCCGTGCGCGGCGTCCACCACGTTATCGAGTTCCGTGCTCTGCCGCGCGATATCGACGCCGAGATCGTTGATCTCCTTGCGCAACGTATTGAGGTTCGATTCGAGTTGCGCAATCTCGGTCGAGGCCGCCGCAATCGCTTGGTTGATGCCGTTGCGCTGATCGACAAGCCCGCCAAGGTCCTGTTCCATCGCACGCGCGCGTTCCTCGAGTTCGGCGATTTCCGCGCTGCGCCCGAGCAGGCCGCGGCTCTCGTGCTTCGTCCGGCCGCCGGTAACCGCGCCCGCGGACGACACGACTTCGCCGTCCAGCGTCACGAGGCGCGGGTGGTGTGCCCGGCCACGTGTAATACGGATTGCATCATCCAGCGTCTCGACGATCACCGTGCTGTGCAAAAGGTATTCGACGGCGCTCCGCAGGCGCGGTTCATAGCGCACGAACCGAATCGCCGGGCCCACTACGCCCGGCTGGCCTTCGAGCGCATCGCTGTCGTCGCGCATGCCCCCGCGCATCGTATCGAGCGGAAGGAACGTCACCCGCCCCGCCGTATTTCGCTTCAGAAATTCAATCGCCTGCTTCGCGTTGTCCGCGTTTTCCGCGACGACGTTGTTGATGTTGCCCCCAAGCGCCGCCTCGATCGCGCGCTCGTATTCCTTGTCCGACGAAAGCAAATCGCCGATGGGACCGACGATGCCGTCCAGCTCGCCCGCGTCGCGCGCCTTCATTACCGCGCGCACGCCAAACGCAAACCCCTCGTACGTGTCGCGCAATTCGCGCAACGACCGCAAACGCGCATCGACGCTGCTCTTCTCCTCGCGCATCGCGCGCCAACGCTCGTCGACTTCCTGCAAACTCTTTTGGTGCGCCGCCCGCGTTGCGGCCGCCTGTTCGCGCCGCGAATCCTGCTCCGCGTACGACGCCAGCTTTTCCGATTCGGAACGCCGCGCCGTTTCGAGCACGGAAAGCAGTTCCTCGCGGCGTTTCGTCAGCCGGTCCTGGTTCTCGTACAACGCCTCGAGCAGTCCGTCAACACTCGCGATGCTTTCCGCCAACGTCTCCAACGCCGACTGGGTGCGCGCGCGGTCCGTGACACGCTCCGTCACCTGCGCGCGGATTTGTTCGAGCCGCGCGTCCGCCTCCGCTACATGTTCCGACGCCGCCGCATGAGCGGCGTTCTTGTCCGCGATGGCCGTTGTGCACGCGTCGATCTCCGCGCGCGCGACGACGGCGCGTTCGTCTGTCTGCGCCGTCTGCGCCGCGAGCGACGCCGCGCGCGCCAGAAGCTCGTCCCGGTCCGTGCTCGCTTCGTCGCAACGGCTCTTCGCGTATTCGATTTGCTGGCGGTGCAACGCGATCTGCCGCTCGATCTTCTCCATCTCGGACTCGATCTCGTACACACCCTGCTGCCGCGCAAGGCGCACACGCTCGACCTCGAGCCGCTGCAGCGCAAGTTCCTCGTGCCGCGCTTCCAACGTGGAAATCCGCGCCGAAACGCCCTCGTACTGGTCCCGCGCGTCCGCAAACTGAGCGCGCAACGACTCGATCTCCGCCGTCAGCCGCACGAACTCGAGCCACGCCGCGCGAATTTCGATCTCGCGCAACTGCTCGCTCAACTCCCGGTACCGTATCGCCGCATTCACTTGCCGTTTGAGCGAACGCATCTGGCGTTCGACCTCGTTCACGATGTCGCCGAGTCGCAACAAATTTTGTTCCGCCGATTCGAGACGCCGGATCGCCAGTTTCTTGCGCGTCTTGTATTTGATGATTCCCGCGGCTTCCTCGAACAGATAGCGGCGGTCTTCGGGCTTCGACGACAGAATCATGTCCATCTTGCCCTGGCTCACCATCGAATACGCCTGCGTGCCGATACCCGTGTCCATGAACATCTCGTGGATGTCCTTGAGTCGGCACGCGGCCTTGTTGATGAAGTACTCGCTTTCGCCCGAGCGATACACGCGCCGCGTAATCTGCACCTCGGAAAAATCGACGGGGAGCGCCGAATCGGAATTGTCGAACGTCACCGACACTTCCGCCATGCCCGCGGGATGCCGGTTCTCGCTGCCGTTGAACACCACGTCCTGCATGTGCGAACCGCGCAACTCTTTTGCGCGCTGTTCGCCCAACACCCACCGCAGCGAATCCAGTATGTTGCTCTTGCCGCAACCGTTCGGACCGACAATCGCGGTGACACCCGGTTCGAGCCGCACGACCGTCCGGTCCGCGAACGATTTGAAACCAATCAGCTCAAGCTGTTTGAAGTACATCTATATCAACCAACCCTGTCTCAACGAGTCGGCCCGAATCATCGTGCTCGTGCTCGTAATCGTGCTCGTAATCGCAATCGCTTCACTCGCTACGGAGTTTCCACTTCGTAACGCGCCCGTGACTTCTCCGACGAAGTCACCCGCTTCGCGTGACGAAGGAAGGAAAAGCGTTGCTTTGCCACTTCGCGGTCTCCCGGCGCCCCGGAAAGAATGCCAACTACCCTTGAAATACCTCGCGAGTGCACACGCCCTCGTTAGATCGATTCTGCCAAAGATATCCAAGATATTTTGCACTTCTCGCGTAAGCTCATTGGCTTAAGTGCGTTAGTTCTTTGAAATCTCAAATTTGAAATTGATTGACCGAACTCATTGGTTACCGCTACGCCGCGCTGCGTCCCTCGGGTCCCTTTAGTCCTTTGCGTCCGCGTAACCGTCAGTCTCCGTATTCAATCCAATCTGACACGCAAGGTTGCATGGCTATCCGTTCTCTCTATACACCCGCTCGATCGTATTCGCCTTGCCGCTCGCATCGTCCGCATCGATAATCACGCCGCACAGCGCGGGCCGCCCCTCCGCCACCGTATGCTTCCCCGGCAGACCCGTCGTAAACTTGCGAATACTCTCCGCGGCGTCAAGACCGATAACCGAATCCTGCGGCCCCGTCATTCCAACGTCCGTAATGAACGCCGTGCCCTTCGGCATGATGCGTTCGTCCGCGGTCTGCACGTGCGTGTGCGTGCCCACAATCGCCGTGCACGCCCCGTCAAGGTGCCACGCCATCGCGGCTTTCTCCGCCGTCGCCTCCGCGTGAAAATCGACGAGCACCACCGGCGTCTGCGCGCGCAATTCGTCGCACACCCGCTTTCCCGTCGCAAACGGGCAGTCGAAGGGCTCCATGTATACGCGGCCAAGCAAACTCACAATGCCCGCCCTGCGTCCGTCCGGCAGTTCCACAACAACACTGCCGCGCCCCGGAACGCCGGCGGGATAATTCGCCGGCCGCACAACCAACGGTAACGCATCGATTTCCGGCAGCAGTTCCTTCTTGCGCCACGTATGGTTGCCCATCGTGACCGCCTGGACCCCGGAATTCACCAGTTCGCGAATAACCTGCGGCGTCGCCCCCAGACCGCCCGCGGCATTTTCCCCGTTCGCAACCGCCAAATCAATCCGCTGCTCTTCGCGCAACGCGGGCAACAAGGCCCTCACACACTCGCGGCCGCTGCCCGCGACCACGTCGCCGATGAACAGAATCCGCATCCGCGCGCGGCGCCTACTTCGCCATTTCGGTGGCGCGCGTCTCCCGGACCACGGTCACCCGAATCTGACCCGGATACGTCATCTCCGCTTCAACCTTGCGCGCAACGTCGCGTGCGAGCTGCAAGGCCTCCGCGTCGCTGATCTTCTCCGGCAACACCGCAATGCGCACCTCCCGGCCCGCCTGCAACGCGTACGACCGATCGACGCCGGGAAATTCGTTCGCAATCTTCTCGAGTTGTTCGAGCCGCTTGATATACGTCTCGACCGTCTCGCGCCGCGCCCCGGGGCGTGCCGCGCTCAACGCGTCCGCCGCCTGCACCACCAGCGCCATCACGGTCTTCTGCTCCATCTCGTTGTGGTGCGCGCCGACCGCGTTCGCAATGAACTCGTTCTCCCCGAACTTCTTGCAGAAGTCGTGCCCAATGACCGCGTGCGAACCTTCCATCTCGTGGCTCACCGCCTTGCCGATATCGTGAATCAACGCCGCGCGCTTGCACTCCGCAATGTTGATGCCAAGTTCCGCCGCCATGATCGCCGCAAGGTGCGCCACTTCCATCGAGTGCTTCAACACGTTCTGACCGTACGACGTGCGGTACCCAAGCCGGCCCAGCAACTTGATCAGTTCCGGGTGCAGTCCGTGCACGTCCACTTCGAGGCACGCCTGCTCGCCCATCTCCTTGATCGTCTGCGCAAGCTCTTCTTTGACTTTCTCGACCACTTCCTCGATCCGCGCGGGATGGATTCGCCCGTCCGCGATGAGCCGTTCGAGCGAAATCCGCGCAACTTCGCGGCGCACCGGATCGAACCCCGACAAAATCACCGCCTCCGGCGTGTCGTCGATAATGACGTTGATACCCGTCGCCGATTCCAGCGCGCGGATGTTGCGCCCCTCGCGTCCGATAATCCGGCCCTTCATTTCGTCGCTCGGCAGCGGGACCATCGACACCGTCGATTCCGTCACATGGTCTGCCGCGCACCGCTGGATCGCCTGCCCGATGATCCACTTCGCCTTCTTGTCGGCGTTTTCGACCAACTCCTCCTCAACGCGCTTGAGCCGCAGCGCGGTGTCGCGCCGTACCTCGGTTTCGAGTTGGTGGAACAGTTCCTTGCGCGCGTCGTCGGCGCTCAGACCGGATATGACTTCCAGTTTCTGCGTCTGGTCGGCGATGAGCGCTTCGAGCCGTTCGTTCCTCTTCGCAAGCGATGCGTCGCGCTGCGCAAGTTCCCGGTCCTTCTGGCCCAGTTCTGCCGCCTTCTTCTCCAACTGTTCCGCGCGCTTGTCAACAGTCTCCTCTTTCGCCAATATCCGCTTCTCTACCGCCACCAACTCCTTGCGCAGTTCCCGCGCCTCTCGCTCCGCCTCCTCGCGAAGCTGGATGCGCTGTTCCTTCAGTGTGGTGTTGGATTCCTTGAGGATCGAGGCCGCTTCTCGTTCTGCATCCGAGATGGTTTGGGCCGCCTGGCGGCGCGCCGTTCCCATCAAATTCCTGCCCATGACCTTGGCGCCAACCGTAGTCGCAATAACGCCAACGAGTATGCCGGCCCCAATCCAAACGACGATCATCATCGTTGGATCGAGCATGGAAAAACCTCCGTCCCAAAACAGGGATAACTTCTAGACCCGGTTCGTCCCCGAGACGGACCAGAGGGAGGAGGCCCAGCGGCGAATAAACGTAACTAGCTGTCAGTTATGACTTTGGAAAGGGAAAACCCTTGCTCCGCCAACACTTCCCAACGCTAAGAAAACCGCTGCCGCGGTAAGCTGCACGCATCCGGCCAATTCCCCTGTCACGAGGACATCGCGAAGCGAAGCCAAGGACTTCGCCCCGCCCAAGTATAGGTACACCCTCGCGTAATGTCAATCTAAAGCAAATCGAGATATAACGTAGCCGCGTTTTCGTGCTCGTGCTCGCAATTTGTCCTCCGAAGCCGATCCGGTGAAGGAGGATCGTGCTCGTAATCGTAATCGCACACTCGATTTGCACCGAAACCTACCGGACATGTCGGCTACGACATTTCGCAATTTGCGCTTACGCAAGGCCCCGCTCCCCAACGTTCCATCCCGCCCCCAGGCGGCTGTCCACCCGTTCATTTCCTCGACGTACGAGCAACGAGGCCACCCTCATACCCACGCCGTCGGCTTCGCGATCATGACTGCCCCGTTTTCGAAATAGACCAATCATGCCCCATCCCTTCTGGGCCGTCCAAACCGTTGGCCCGGATTCTTCACGCGAACAGCAAAGACGTGTACAATCCATTGCGTCACACGAAGTTCCATAGGTTCCCGCCTTTACAGGGTGTTCGCGTGAAGAATCCTCCCGCCATGCGCTCAAGGGTTTACTCGTGAGCATTTCTCACCGCACCGAAGGGATTTTACATCCACTGCGATGTCGTGGGGCGGGGAGAAATGCGGGTTATACCGATTCTGCCGAAGATATCTAGAAAATCCTGCGCATCTCGCGTAAGCTCTATTGCGTCAACGAGTTGCTTACTCAAATTCTGAAATTTCAAATCTGAAATTGATTGACAAAACTCTTCGGCTGCGGCCACAAGCCGCGCACCGTCCATTCTTGGTTCTCATACGTCCGTCTCACAACCAATATTGACACCTGTACCGACATCCGTCCGCCTAAATCACCGCCCGGCAACGACTCGTAATCGGAATCAGCCATTTGGCTTGCATCCAAGAACGACCCGCCAACCGCCAACCTCCGGGAATATTCCCCGCCCCCGAACCGGCGGCTACCCCGGCTCCCCGCAAGATCCACCCAAAAACCCTCACAAAACCCTTACATTTCACTCCGGACGTATACCTGATATTCCATGCAACTTTGGGCCTCGGTTCGGGTATACTATGGGCCAGTGCTACAAGGGGAAGGTGTATCCGGTCCGGCAAAGGCCGCTACTCGCGAGAAGGTGGCAGTACCGGCAAGACGATTGGATACCCTCGTACGATGAAATAGTTTCCCGAGAGCCGGATTCGGTCCCGGCCGCGGTGGGGAATTACCACGGAGGTTGCTGTACCAATGGAACGTTGCGATTCAGTTGGATGCCAAGGCTACCACAGAATGCTCTCGAGCTCCCGGCGGGACTTTCTCAAAGTGGGGTTCATCTCCGGCCTCGGGCTCACCTTAGGCGACTACTTCCGGTTGCAGGACGCGCAGGCCGAGAGCACCGCGAAAGCAGAGTCGTGTATCTTCATCTACCTCGCCGGCGGCATGAGCCACGTCGACACCTTTGACCCCAAGCCCTACTCGCCGATCGAATACCGCGGCGAACTCGGCTTCGCCAATACCAATACCGGCGACGTGTTCGGCGCCGCAATGTCCCGTCTCGCGCAGCAGGCCGACAAGCTCGCCGTAATCCGCTCAATGACGCACGGCGAAGCGGCCCACGAACGCGGCACGCACAACATGATGACCGGCTTTAAGCCAAGCCCCGCGATCGTGTACCCGAGCATGGGCGCGGTCGTTTCGCACGAGTTCGGTCCACGCAACGATCTGCCGGCCTACGTTGCGGTCCCCGACGCGAACACCTTGTTCATGGGTACCGGCTACCTCAGTTCCGCATACGGCGCGTTCGCCGTGGGGGGCGAGCCGGTGAACCAGGGATTCCAGGTGCGCGATCTCAATCTCGCCGGCGGCGTGTCGCCCGAACGCATGGAAGGCCGCAAGGGCCTGCTCAACGCAGTTGACAGCCACTTCCGCTCGATGGAAAAAACGGACGTGCTCGAAGCGATGGACAGCTACTACCAGCGCGCCTACGCCCTCATCAGTTCGCAGAACGCGCGCGAAGCCTTCAATGTCGCCGCCGAACCGGACGCGATGAAGGACGCGTACGGCCGCACCGCGATGGGCCAGCGCCTTCTGTTGGCGCGCCGCCTCGTCGAAGCGGGCGCGCGCTTTGTCTCCGTCGTGGACGGCGGCTACGACATGCACGTCAACGTAAAATCGGGGATGCAGAACACCGGCGCGCAGATGGACCAAGGCGTCGCAGCCCTCATCTCCGACCTGGCGTCGCGCGGTCTGCTCGAAAAGACGCTCGTCGTGCTCTCGACCGAATTCGGACGTACGGTCCGCATCAACAAGGACGCGGGCCGCGACCACTGGCCCAAGGCCTTCAGCGTGGTCATGGCGGGCGGCGGCCTTAAAGGCGGCACGATTCACGGCGCGACCGACGCCTACGGCTCCGAGCCGTCGAAAGACCCGGTCGGACCGGCCGACATTTCCGCGACGGTCTTCAACCAGCTCGGCATCGATATTCACAAGAAACTGATGAGCGACGGCAACCGTCCCATCGATCTGGTGCGTGACGGCAATGTCATCGCGCCGATCGTTGCGTAGAGGTAAGCCGCAATGCGTAGTGGAACCCGGGCCGCCTTGGGCGTGGCCTTCAGCATCGTCCTATTTTCCTCCGCCGCATCGGCGGTAGCTCCAAGCCTGGGCGATATACTGCCGCGCGGCGCAGCCCGCGGTGGCACCGTCGAAGTCGATTTCCACGGCGGCAACCTCGCCGACGCCTGCGACGTCATGTTTCACGATCCCGGCATCACCGTTGCCGAGATGGTCTCGGCCGAAGCGGGCAAAGCGCGGTTCAAGCTCAACATCGCGCCGGACTGCCCGCTCGGCACCCACGCGCTCCGCGTGCGCACCAAGTCGGGCCTCACCAACCTCAAACTCTTCAGCGTCGGCGCGCTCACCGAGGTCGACGAAAACGAGGCCGCGAACAACGATCAAAAAAACCCGGTCGTGTTCCCTCTCGGCACCACGATTAACGGCCAGGTCACCAACGAGGACGCCGACTACTTCGCGTTCGATCTCAACGCGGGCGACAAACTGTCCGCGGAAATCGAGGCCATTCGTCTTGGTGGTCCGCTCTTCGATCCCAAGCTGCGTTTGTTCGACACCGCGGGCCGCGAGATCATCGCGGAAGACGATACGCCGATGATGAAGCAGGATGCCGCATTCGTCCACGAAGTGAAGGAAGCAGGCCGCTACGTCATCGCCGTGAGCGAAGCCGCGTTCGGCGGCGGCGGCGGGTTCTACTACCGCCTGCACGTCGGCAAGTTTCCGCGTCCGCTCGCTGTGACGCCCATGGGCGGCGCGCCGGGATCGGAAGTGAATGTCTCGTGGCTCGGCGATCCCACCCTGACGGCGCAACCCGTCGCCGCTCCCGCCGATTCCGTGATGCCGACGGTCGTCTTTGCCTCGAACGATTCAGGCGTGTCTCCCACCCCGGTCCCCTTCCGCGCAAGCCCATTGCCAACGACGCTCGAAGTCGAACCCAACAACGACGCCGCAACCGCAACGCCCGCGCCCGCCGCCGCGCCCGTCGCCTTCGACGGCGTTATCAATCAAGACGGCGACATCGACTTCTTCAAATTTGAAGGTACCGCCGGCCAGGTCTTCGACGTGCGCGTCTATGCCCGCGAAATGGGTTCGCCGCTCGACAGCGTCGCCGTTTTACTCAATCCGTCGGGAAGCGCGCTGGCGAGCAACGACGACGCAATCGGCCCCGATTCCTACATGCGCGTGACGCTCGCGGAGACCGGCACCCACGTTGTCTACGTAAACGACCACCTCTCGCGCGGCGGGCCGACCTTCGCGTACCGAATCGAAATCGCGCCGGTTTCGCCTTCGCTCAGCTTCAGCACGTTCCTCGGCGTCGGCAACTACGAACCGGCGAACATGGCCGTCCACGCCGGCAACCGCAATTTCATGCTGCTCAACATCGCGCGCGCGGAATTCGACGGCCCGCTCAGTCTCGCGTTTGACGGGCTGCCCCAGGGCGTCACCGCGGACTTCGATCCGATCGCCGCGGGACAGACTCAGGTCCCCGTCGTCTTCTCCGCGGCGCCTGACGCGCCGGTCGCCGGATCGATGGTCACGCTGAACGGCAAGCTCGAACAGGAAGGCGCGAACGTCACCGGCGGTCTCAAACAGGACGTCGTCCTCATCTATGGCGACAACCTCGTGGTCTTCCAGACGCGCCGCGTCGAGAAACTCGCGACCGCCGTCGGCGAAGCCGCGCCGTTCTCGATCGAAATCGTCCAACCCAAGGTTCCCATCGTGCAGAACGGTACGATGAACCTGAAAGTCGTCGCCAAACGAAGCGAAGGCTTCACCGCACCCATCAATTTGCGCACGTTGTGGATGCCCGGCGGCCTTGGAGCGGGTACGGCAGACATCCCCGAAGGCGGCACCGAAGCGGCCATCTTCATGAACGCGAACGGAAACGCCGGCGCGGGCACATTCCGCATCGCCGTCATCGGCACGAGTTCGGGGTACACCGTCAGCACCCCCCTCACCCCCATCACTATCGCCGCGCCCTGGGTCACCTTCGACGTCGCCACGGCCGAGTCCGAACAAGGCAAACCCGCACAGTTGAAAGTCACCGTAAATCAGCAACACGAATATGCCGGCAACTTCAATGCGGAGTTGCTCGGCCTGCCGAAAGGATGCACGACGGGACCGCAGCAATTCTCGAAGGACACCAAAGAACTGGTGTTCCCCATCGAAATCGCCGCGGATGCGCCCGTCGGCAAGTTCGGAAATCTGTTCGTGCGCGCGGTTATCCAGGCCGAAGGCGAGGACGTCCTGCACCAATGGGGCGGCGGACAACTGCAGGTCTTTGCGCCGTTGCCTCCCGCCGCCGCGCCCGCGCCGGAGGCCCCGAAACCGGAAGAAAAGAAGCCCGACGAACCGGAAAGAAAGACGCGGTTCCCCGTCGCGGCGGCAGGGTAAACTCGATTTGTACGATAGCGGAAAGACCGGAGATGTAGCCGTGAGATATCTGAATTACTTCAGTTCGCTCGTTGCGATCGCGACTTGCGCGGCATCGGCATACGCCGATCCGTTCGCTGTATACCCGTCGGCGATTTCGCTCGAAAACCAAACCGACGTCCAACGCCTGATCGCCGTCGAATCGCGCGAAGACGGCGTGACACTCGATCGCACGCCCGATATCGCCGTAACCTTCGACAAGGAAGGCGTTGCGAAGTTCGAGAACGGCGCGTTCATCGCGGTTGGCGATGGCGAAGCGGTCGCAACCGTCACGCACGGCGACAAGTCCGCCGCCGTGCCCGTGAAAGTGACTAACGCAGCACTCAATCCGGAAGAGAGCTTTAAGAACGACGTCGAGCCCGTACTCATGAAGGCCGGCTGCAACGCCGGGTCCTGCCACGGCAGCGCTTCGGGCAAGAACGGGTTCCGTGTATCGCTGTTCGGCTTCGACCCCGGCCTCGATTACATCAACCTCACGCGCGACAACCGCGCGCGCCGCATGAACGCCGGCAGTCCCGCCGAGAGTCTGTTGCTGCAAAAGGCCACGGGCGACGTCGTGCACGACGGCGGCTCGCGCTTCGAAAAGAACACGCCGCTGTACGACACGCTCCACAAGTGGATTTCCGAAGGCGCGAAGAACGACCCCGCGCCGCCGCCATCGCTGACCGGCGTCGAAATCCTTCCCAGGTCCGCCGTGCTCGAAGGCGCGGGCGCGCAGCAGCGATTCGTCGTGCGCGGGTTGTACTCGGACGGTTCCGATCGCGACGTCACAAACCTCGCGATCCTCAGTTCGAGCGACGACTTGACCTGTCCGCTCGACGTGCCCACTGCAAAAACCACTGCCGCCGATCCCGGCGAGGGCTATATCATGGCGCGCTACGGCAGTTTCGCCGTCGTGTCGAAAGTCATCGTAATCCCACAGGGCCTTACGATGGCGTGGCCGGAAGACGCCAAGCCCGTCAACTACGTCGATGACTTCATCTTCGACAAGCTCAAGAAACTCCGCGTGCTTCCCGCGGCGTCCTGCGACGACGCCACCTTTGTCCGGCGCGCGTATATGGACGTTCTCGGCATCCTGCCCACCGCGGACGAGACGCGCTCCTTCCTCGCCGACACTGCGGCGGACAAGCGCGCGAAACTGATCGACACCCTGCTCGAACGCCCCGAGTTCAACGAACTCTGGGCCATGAAATGGGCCGACCTGCTCCGCGTGCAGACAGTGCCCAACCAGGTCGACCGCAAGGCGCTCAACCGCTACAACGACTGGCTGCGCAACGCCATCACGACCAACAAACCCATCGACCAGCTCGTCCGTGAACTCCTCACCGCGCAGGGCGGCAACTTCACCGAACCCGCCGTCAACTTCTACGTCGCCGAGCCGAACCCGCTGCAAATGGCGGAAAACGTCGCCCAGGTATTCATGGGCATTCAGCTCAAATGCGCGCAGTGCCACAACCACCCCTTCGAACGCTGGACCATGGACGATTACTACTCGTTCTCCGCGTTCTTCGCGCAGGTGGGGCAAAAAGGCTCGAGCGACCCGCGCGAACGCATCGTGTTCGACCGGCGCGGCGGCGAAGTCAACCACATCAAAGACAACCGCGCCATGGCGCCCAAGTTCCTCGGCGGCGACACGCCGGATTGCACCGGCAAAGACCGCCGCACCGTTCTCGCCGATTGGCTCACCGCCCCCGACAATCCGTGGTTCGCAAAAACCATCGGCAATCGCGTGTGGGCGCAATTCTTCGGCCGCGGCATCACCGATCCGCCGGACGACGTCCGCGTCACCAACCCCCCCACGCATCCCGAACTCGAGGACGCCCTCGCGAAACGATTGGTTGAAGTGAAATACGATCTGCGCGCGCTCGTCCGCGACATCTGCAATTCGTACACGTACCAGATGTCCACGCAGCCGCGGAACGAAACTGTCACCGACAAGCGCAACTTTGCGTATCAGAATGTTCGCCGCCTCGGAGCGGAACAGTTGCTCGACGCAATCGCCAAAGTTACCGAGAGCAAAGTGAAGTTCCCCGTCCTGCCGCTCGGCGCAAACGCCGTCCAGGTCGCGGACGGCAACAGCGGCAATTACTTCCTCGGATTGTTCGGCCGGCCCGCGCGCTCGACCGTGTGTACGTGCGAGCGCCGCGCCGAGCCCACGCTCGCGCAAGTGCTGCACCTCATTAACGGCGACACGATGACCAACGCGCTGAACGCGTCGGGCGGACGTCTCGAAAAGCTCGCAAGTTCGCAACTGACCCCGGCTCAAATGGCCGAGGACATCTGGCTAGCCGCCTACTCGCGGACGCCGACGACCGACGAACAGGCCTACGTCGAGAACTACGTCAACACCGCCGCCGACAAAAAGGTTGCGATCGAAGACGTCATGTGGAGTGTGCTGAACTCGAAAGAGTTTGTCTTCAATCACTGAGTAAATTTGAATAGGTTCCGGACCTCTTTATCCCGAAGGGATTACGGCGCGCAGCCCAGGGTACGAAATAGCCTTTGTCGCGGTGTCCGCTCTTTATCCCGAAGGGATTACGGCGCGCAGCC